>JACVJA010000099.1 GCA_015661035.1 Candidatus Calidifonticultor daggyaiensis
CTGTATCTTTACCACCAATTATTCCAGCAATAGCAACAGCCTTTTTTTCATCTGCAATTACAAGCATTGATTCATTTAACACCCTTTTATTATTATCAATACATAAAATACTTTCATTATTTACTGCTCTTCTTATGATAATTTTATTTGAGTGCAAAAGTTCTTTATCAAACGCATGCATAGGTTGGCCAACTTCATGCATAACATAATTAGTCAAATCAACAACTAAATCAACTGGCCTATAATCACACAATATTAACCGATTTTTTAACCATAAAGGGCTTTTTACAGCTGGAATATCTGAAAATATTTTTGCTGAATACCTGGTGCAAAGTAAATAGTCGCTTATTTCAATTAAAAAATTATTAACAAGATTTATTTCATCATCAAATTTATATTTTAATGGCATAAAACCAACCTTAAGTAAAGCACTGACTTCTCGTGCTATGCCCATTATACTTAAGCAATCTGGTCTGTTAGGTGTAATTTCAAGTTCAAAAACAATATCATCAAGCCCAGCTTGCTGTGCAAAGCTCTCGCCAATTTTTAAATTTTGTTTAGGTAATACATAATTTTTAGAATTTGATAACTCTTCATAATTGTTTAAAACCATAATTCCATCTGCATCATTACCTATACCTAACTCTATTTCCGAACATAACATTCCTTCTGAAAGTATACCTCTTAAACGGGTATGTTTAATTTTTAATCCTTGTGATGTTACAGCACCCTCTAATGCAACAACTACTTTGTCATCTTTTTTAAAATTAGTAGCACCACAAACAATATTTAAAACCTTATTTTTTATATCAACTTTGCATACAGAAAGCTTATCAGCATTTGGATGAGGGTAAAAATCTATTATTTGTCCTACTATAAAATTTTTATATTTACTGCCAAAGTCCTCAATTTTTTTAACTTCTGTACCACTCATAGTTAAGAGGCTAGCAACCTCTTCAGGCACTAGTTCTTTATCCTTTAAATCTAAAAATTCTTTAACCCAATTTAAAGTTATTTTCACAAATCTTGCCCCTTAGTATTGTTATTATTGTGACTATTAAAATTCTGACTTTTAAAATTTATGCTATTTAAGTTATTAAATTTATTAATATTAAAATTGATTAATAAACCTTAAATCATTTTCATAAAATAATCTTATATCATTTATTCCAAATTTAAGCATACAAATTCTTTCAATTCCCATGCCAAATGCAAAACCGCTAATTTCATCTGCATTATACCCAACATATTTATAAAGATTAGGATCAACCATGCCTGCACCTAAAATTTCAAGCCATCCAGAGCCTCCACAAGTTCTACACCCTTTACCATTGCATATATTACAAGATACATCAACCTCTGCGCTTGGCTCAGTAAATGGAAAATAATGCGGCCTAAACCTAACTTTTCTTTCTTTACCAAAAATTTCATGAACAAATTTTTCTAAAATCCATTTAAGATTTCTAAAATTAATGCCATAATCAACTACAAGGCCTTCTATTTGGGTAAACATAGGTATGTGAGAAATATCATAATCACGTCTATAAACTTTGCCAGGACTTATTATATAAATTGGGGGCTTATTTTTTTCCATGTATCTTATTTGAACAGGAGAAGTCTGGGTTCTTAATAAAATGTTTTCAGAAATAAAAAAAGTATCATGTAGGGATCTTGCAGGATGGTCTTCTGGAGTATTTAAAGCTTCAAAATTATAATACTCTGTCTCAACCTCTGGACCTTCAGCAATATTAAAACCCATACCAATAAATATTTCTTCTATTTCTTCAATTACTTGAGATATTATATGCTTTCTACCTATATTTAATTTTGTTCCAGGTAAGGTTAAGTCAATCCTTTCTTTTAAGAGTTCTTGCTCAAACTGTAAGCTCTTAAAATATTTTTCTTTATCATTAATTTTTTGTTCAATCTGCTTTTTAACAATATTTGCTTCTTTTCCAACAACAGGTTTTAAATCATTCGGTAAATTTTTAATATTACTTAAAACATTTATTATGAAACTTTTTGAGCCTAAGTATTTTGTTTTCAATACATAAAGACTCTCCATACTCTCTATATTTTCAATTTCTGTAGTAAAATTTTTAAAATTTTGGGATATTTCCTTTAAAATATCTTCAATATTATAATTATTCATACCTATAATTACTTATCCCTATTTATAAATTATCATAAAATATTGCAAAATATTAATAATTATTAATATTAATACAAAATTATTAACAATACCTAATAATAAAGAAGCTTACCAAGTTTATTAAAATTACTCCTAATTGTTAAAATTATTGCTAGTTGTTAGAATCGCTGTTAAAATTCATTTCTAATTTTAAATTTTAAGAAGTAATTTTAAATTTTAAGAAACAGCAATTTGGCTTTTAGCAATTTCTACTAATTCTGAGAATGCTTTTGGATCATTTACAGCAATATCAGACAATATTTTTCTATTGATATCAACCTTGGCTAATTTTAAACCATTTATAAATTCATTATAAGATAACCCATTTAGCCTTGCAGCTGCATTTATACGTGTTATCCATAATCTTCTAAATGTCCTTTTTTTATTTTTCCTATCACGATAAGCATAAGTTAAAGATTTTAAAAGCTCTTCTTTTGCAAGCCTATAGCTCCTACTATGAGAGCCATAATAGCCACTTGTAGCTTTTAGTACCTTTTTATGTTTTTTTCTCTTAATAACGCCTCTTTTAATTCTTGTCATAACAAACTCACCTCTTTCTAAATTCCTAACTGTCTTCTAATTCTAGGATAATCTGCAGAAGAAACTTCAGTTTCTTTTCCAAGGCTTCTTTTTCTTTTTGAATTCTTTTTTGTTAAAATATGGCTTTTATAGGCTTTTACTCTCATTATTTTTCCAGTACCTGTTAGTTTAAACCTTTTTGCAGCTCCTCTATGAGTCTTTATTTTTGGCATATCTGCTACCTCTCTTGATTAAATAAATTTTGACGATATAGAACCTGAGCTCTGTGGTTCTAAAACCATTATAATATTATAGCCTTCAAGTTTTGGGTATTGTTCAATGTTACACACATTTTTAAATTCTTCAACTATACCTTCCATGATGCTCATTCCAATATTTGAATGAATAATCTCCCTGCCTTTAAAAGACATGGTTATTTTTACTTTATTACCCTTTTCAATAAATTTTTGTATCTGCTTCTTTTTTATGTTTAAATCATTTTTATCTATTTTTGGCCTTAACTTAACTTCTTTTACAACAATCTGGGTTTGCCTTTTCTTTCGCTCTTTTTCAGATATCTCCATCTGATATTTATATTTACCATAATCCATTATCTTGCATACTGGAGGAGTAGCATTTGGTGCAACCTCTACAAGATCTAAATCTCTCTCATATGCAAGTTTTAAAGCCTCACTAACTGGTAAAATACCTACTTGAGACCCTTCTTCATCAATAACCCTAACTTTTGGGACTCTAATTTGCTCATTAACTCTGATATTTCTAATAGTTGGCTAACACCTCCATTAAATTTTTAATAATTTATTTTTTTATAAAAAAAATAGGTAGAAATCATCTACCTATTGTTTTAAAAATACATTGCTCAAATATTTATGAAATAATTTTTAATACTTATAAAAACAACTTTTAATGCTACTAAACTAATTTTTATAAAAATTCTTACAAAAAATGGCCTATGTTCCAAAATAAAATAAATAAAAATAAATAATGAAATTAATTCTGTAAAATTAAATAATTTAATAATGTTTAATATATTAATAAAAACTTTATTATAAATATTTGAACAATTATTTAAACCAGATTAGCTAAGAACTAATAATATAATATCGTACACTTTTATATTTTTATATTTTTATATTATTTTTTATTATTTATATTTTTATTATTTATAATTTATTGATATAACTTTTATAATTATATTAATAATATTAATAATTTTTCCTTATTTTTTATTTTTCTTGCTATCTGGTGAGAAATAAATGATTTCTATTTCTTCTTTATTTCATGCTTACTCACATGAACAAATAAAATTTTAAAAGAGCAAATATACTAAATTGGAAATTATATAGATATTTTTAAAAAATACAACAAAAATAATTAGCTTGCTTTCTCCTTTTCCTCGTTAGGAACGTATTCCTCTTGCCATACCCTATCTGCAATCCTGCCATAAGCACAAGAATATTCATCTAATTGTTTCGCTAAATCAGTAACAATTGATTCAGCACCTGGATGTGTAGGATAAGCGCCAGTTTCTGCTACAATCTCTCTTAATATATGAGGGTTATCTATGATACTGCAAGGCCTTAAATGGTTTTCTGTGTATGGCTGTCTTTTTCTAAAAGCCATAAAAAATGGGCTTGTTAAAACTTCAGCTAAACTTTTTTCTTTTATATTATCAGCAGCAAAATGAACAAAAACACAAGGTTCTACATCTCCATTTACATTAATATGAAGGTAATTTTTTCCACCTGCCATACAGCCATTAACAAGGTTACCATCATTCCAAAAATCAGCAACAATTATATTTTTAGTCTTTCTAATCTCTAAAATTCTTCTTCGCCTATAATCTCTTTGCTCTGGCGTCGGCATTAAATCCAAGTTTGGTTCTCTGCCAATTGGGATATAATTAAAATACCACCCAATAAAGCAGCCTTTTTCAACAAAGAAATCAACAAATTCATCGCTTACCACTAACTCATTATTATTTCTGGTCGCAGTAACAGAGTATCCAAATAACACTCCATTTTCCCTTAAAGCATCCATTGCAGCCATAATTCTTTGCCAAGTACCTTCTCCACGCCTAGCCATTGTTTCTTTTTCAAAACCTTCAACACTTATGCATGGTACTGCATTTCCAAGTTGGGCAAGCTTTTTTGCAACCTTATCGTCAATCATAGTTCCATTTGTATATATTTGGAAGAAAGAATTATTATGTCTTTCTAAAAAATCATAGAAATGTTCCCACACAAACGGCTCACCACCAGTTATAACAAAAAAGTAAAGTCCAATATCATTTGCTTCATCAATTATACGATTACAAACATCATAGGGCAAATCATCTTTTTTGGAATATTGCCAAGCATAGCAGCCGTAACACTTAAGATTACATTTCATTGTTGGACTGATAACTAAATGATTTGGCGGAGTAATGCCGTATTTTTCAGCAAACGCTTTTCTTTTGGGTTGACCTTGAATCATTGCATTATTAATAAGATTTAAAACAACTTTATTTCTAACTTCAGGAGACATTCTAGTTGCTGCACGTTTAAGATTTACAAGTAAATTCTCAAGAAAGTCTCTCTCTTCCTTTTTTCTCAATTTATAAACTCTTCCCTTTACCAGTGAAAGCCATCTTTCATCAGAAATTTTTGGAAGAACTTTTATAACACTTTTAATTGCAGCTGAGGTAGTATATAGCCTAACTTTTTCCTTAAGAGTCATAATCACTCTCCTTATTCTTATTTAAATTTTTTAATACAAACTAATGTTTTTTATGAATACAATTATAATAGATTATTCTTAAAAATAAAGAAAAAAATTTGTAAAACTTCTTACTTAATTTTATTTAAGATTTAACTAAAGTTGGATCAAGGTTGGATCAAGGCATTGCTAAGGTATTGCTTTTTTATCTTTGACAGCATTATTTAAAATATTTAAAAATTCTTCTAATTTTATTTCCCTTAATTCAAAACTTGTATCTTTTTTAGCTTTTTTTTCTAAATTATCTTCTAAATTATCTTGATACAAATCTTTTTCATCTTTTTTGCTGCTAAACCCTTTGCTATCCTTTAATCTTTTAATATTTAAGCCTAATTTTTTTCTAATAGAGATGGTATTTGTTTGTACTTCCTTATCACCAATAATAACCATATATGGTATTTTTTGAAGCTCTGCCTGTCTTATTTTTTTATTTAAAGATTCTATTCTATTATCCATGTTAACTCTAAAACCACTATTTTTTAAAACCTCAAAAACATTCAAAGCATA
>JACVJA010000100.1 GCA_015661035.1 Candidatus Calidifonticultor daggyaiensis
ATATAAATTATGAAAACCTGAGAGAGGGCATTTAATTTCTAAAGCTTTTTCTAAAAATTTAATCTTTAAATTATCTGATGATTTTTCAAAAATAAAAGTATATTTTCCAAATTCATCAACATCCAAAATCTCGAAACAATAATTTAACTTAGGCATATTTTTTAAATTTAAATTATTTCTTGAATGTTTTTGATTAGCTTTTTTACCAAATAAAATTATTTTTATATAACTATAAATACAACTATTAATCATATTATCATAAATATATCTTAACCATTTATCATCAAAATTTAAAAACAATAAACCTTTTTTATTTAGTAAGGGTGAAATTACCTGTGATTTTTCTATAGCAATTTCTGCAACATTAGAAAAAAACTCAAGATGCACTGGTCCAATTCCAGTTATAGCTGCAATATCAAGATTTAATGTATTTGCAATCCTTTCTATTTGACCTTTTCCCCGCATTCCAATTTCAGAAATAAAAAACTGATCATCTTTATTTAATTCTAAAACTGACATTGATATACCCAATTCAGTATTAAAATTTTTTGGAGTAGACTTAGTTTTAAATTGTTTTTTTAAGGTGCTGTAAAGCAAATCTTTTGTAGTTGTTTTCCCAAAACTACCAGTAATACCAATAGTTTTAATATTAAACTGTTTAATGTATTTATTTGAGAGATTTAATAAAAAAGAAATATTATCAGTTGATTCTAAAATTACTTTATTTTTTAAAAGTTCTTTATAGCTTTTTAAAAAAGTACTTAATTTTTTAAAGGTAGCTTTTTCATATACAAAACCGCAAGCACCTTTATCAATAGCCTGTTTTATAAAATCATGCCCATCATAATTTTGCCCTTTAATAGGGACAAAAAAGTCACCTTTTTCCATTGTGCGAGTATCTGTTGAGATAGAGCTAATAAATAAAAGATTAAATTGATTGTCGTAATTATTATAATTATTATATTTATAACTTAATTTAGGCTGTTTCAAAGAGTTAACATCTAAAAACTTTGAACCTGACCACTCTATCAAATCTTTAATTTTAATTTTTTCACCCAACTGCATCTTAACACCACTCTAAAATTACTTCTTGATCGCTAAAATGTATTTTGCTGTCAGCAAATTCCTGATAATCTTCATGGCCTTTCCCTGCAATAACAATAATATCACCCTCTTTTGCAAAAGATAGAGCTGCAAAAATTGCTTCCCTCCTGTCTACAATCCTGCTATAATTTTTTAAATTCAACTCATTAAAACCTTCTTCAATCATGTCAATTATTTCTTCAGGATCTTCGCTTCGAGGATTGTCCGATGTTATAAAACTAAAGTCTGCATTAATAGCTGAAATTCTGCCCATAATCTTTCTTTTAATTTTATCTCTATCGCCCCCACAGCCAAAAACACAAATAATTTTAGCCTCTTTTGAAGGCAACAATTCCCTTGCAGTTTCAAGAACATTTTTTAGACTATCAGGTGTATGTGCATAATCAACAATCACGTATCTTCCCTTAATTATAAATTTTTCAAACCTACCTTTAACCCCTTGCATTCTTGATATTCCATCAATAATATCTTTTATATTTATTTTGCAAAAAATACCAATTCCAAAAGCAGCTAAAATATTATAAACATTAAATTTGCCACACAGAGCTGCATTTAAATGAATTTTTTTAAAATTATTATTTAAAACAATATCCATCTTAATTCCATCAATAGAATTTATAATATTTGATGCAAAAATATCAGATTTAGGATTTTTTATTGAATAACCTAACACATTTAAGTCAGTTTTACTTGCTATAATTTTACCATAAGCATCATCTAAATTTATAACAGCCCCCTTGCCATTAAAAATATTCCTAAACTCAGGTAAAAAAAGTTTGCTTTTAACATTAAAATAATTTTCCATAGTTTGATGATAATCAAGATGGTCTTGAGTTAGATTTGTAAATACAAAGTAATCAAAATCTAAAAAATTTACGCGATACAAATCTATAGAGTGTGAAGATACTTCCATACTAGAACACTCAACACCATTTAAGATACTGTTATAGAAAAAGTCATTTAACTCTAGAGATTCTGGTGTCGTTCTTTCAAAATGAAGCACTTCATTGTTTATTTGTGCTTCAACCGTGGTAATATATGATGTTTTGTATCCTGCCGTTTTAAAAATAGAATTAATTAAAAAAACTGTTGTGGTTTTACCATTAGTTCCAGTAACACCACATAAAAGCAGTTTAGATGTTGGATTTTGATAAAAGTTTTTTGATATTATAGCAAGCTCTTTTCTTGTGTCTTCAGCAAAAATAAAACAAACTTCATTAAATTTTTTATTACTAGCATCTATTCTATTAGTATTTTTATCTTTTATATCTTCTTTATTATTTTTCTTTTTCTTGTTTTTTAAAATTCCTATTTCGCCATTTAAAAAATCTAAGTTATCTTTTTGTAAAAAAACTGCAGATGCACCATTACTAATTGCTTCTAAAATAAAATCATGACCATCTCTTTTAAACCCAGGTATTGCACAAAATAAGTAACCGTTTTTTACTTTTTTAGAATTTATTGCAATTCCAGTAATATTTTTATCTCTATTGCCAATTATATTCTTTATACTTACACCTTTTAATATTTCTTTTAAGTTCATTTTTTGTCTTTAATAAAGCTAATTTAAATATTAATAAATTCAACAAATTTTTATTAATAATTAAACAAACTTTAATGTCTTAGTAATAAAACTTTTAAAAATAAATTTTTTTAAAAGATTTTAATTTATTTATTTTTTTAGACCTCTGGTTATCCTTATATTTATTATTAAATTTATTATTAACCTATATTCATTAGCTCACAGAATTTTAACTATTAATTTTATTATTACAAGTAATTTTATTACAATTAATTTTAAATTTTTAATTAATATAGCAACTTTAATTTTTATTTGTATCAATCCTTAATCTTTTTAAAGAAAAATCAACAATTTCCTTAAAAATTGGTGCTGCAACAGTCCCGCCCCATATTTCATTTTCAGGGCCTTTTGGCTCATCTATTATTACAATAGCTGCAACTTGAGGATTTTCATAAGGTGCAAATCCTAAAAAAGAAGTGATTACTCTACCTTCGCTATAACCAATACCATTTTTATTTGCCTTTTGTGCAGTTCCAGTTTTGCCACAAACTTTCACATTGTCTATTTTTGCTCTTGTCCCTGTACCATCTTCAACACAGGCAAGCATCATTTCTTTTACCGCTTCAGCAGTATTTTTGTCTATAATTGCAACATCTCTTTCGCTTTTAAGTGGATAATATAATATTTCATTAGGCATTCTTATTTCTTTTATTATAGTTGGCTGAACCAAATAGCCGCCGTTAGCAATAACACATGCTGCTCTTAGTAATTGTAATGGAGTAACTGCTATACTCTGTCCAATAGCTAGAGCTCCTATTGTAGAGGCAGACCAATCTTTATAATTTGCCAATATTCCAGGTTCCTCACCTGGTAAACCTATTCCTGTAATATTAGCAAACCCAAACTCTATTATTGATTCATAAAAAAGTTGTTTTCCCATAGCTAACGCAGATGTAACAGCTCCAACATTGCTTGAATATTTAATAATTTCTTTAGTTGTATAGGTAATATTATATGTTCTAAAAATTTCTTTAATTATTTTATCACCAACTTTTATACTTGGGGGGAGTAAAAAGCTTTGATCTGGTGTGATCCTGCCGTTATCGATAGCTGATGCTATATTAACAATTTTAAAAGTTGAACCAGGTTCATAAGTATAAGAAATTGTTAAATTATTAAAAATCTGTGGATCATAATTTTGATAATTATTTAAATCAAAAGTTGGATAGCTTGCCATTGCATAAATCTCGCCACTTTTAGGATTCATAACAAGCGCAACTGCTTTAAGTGCATTGTATTCTTTTGCTACTTTTTCAAGCTGAATTTGTGTGATGTATTGAATTTGTGAATCTATTGTTAATACTACATCACTTCCATCTACTGGGGCAACATAAGTATTTTTTTCGCCTGGAATTATTTTTCCATATACATCTTTTTCGGTAATATATTTCCCATCCACCCCTCTTAATATTTTTTCCTCCATTAATTCAACACCGCTAAGTCCAACATTATCAAGCCCCGTAAAACCTATTACTGAACATGCTAAATCCTTTTGAGGATAATATCTTTTGTTTTCATTTTGAATATATATTCCAGGTAAATTTAATTGACTTATAAAGTCTGCTGTTTGTGCACTAATCTGTCTTTTTAAATAAACAAAACCAACTTCTTTATTATCTAATTTTGATTTTAATTGGTCATAATCTATATTTAATACATCTGAGAGCACTCTAGCCTCCTTTTCGGAATCCACAACTAATTTAGGATTTGCATAAACCGTTTTTTCAATTAAGCTAATTGCAAGTTCAACATTATTCCTATCAAGTATTTTCCCTCTTTTAGAGCTAATTGAAAATTCTTCCATGTGCTGATATTCTGCTTCACTTTTATATTTAACAGCATAGATATATTGTATAGCAACAAGTTTATAAACTATAAAACCAAATACTGCTAAAAATAAAAAAAACAGGAAATATAATCTTTTCCTGTTTAAACTATCATTTTGCTTTTTTATCATTTTAATTTCTAAGACTTAAGGAATAAAAAATGTTAAAACTCCTTCAGAAACAACCATAACAATATCTTTAATATTTGAAATTGTTCCAATAAAGTTATTATAAAGTTCAGCTCCTTTCATGCTGCTATTATTACTATTATATTTATCATTATTTTTTGGACTATTAAAATATAGGTCATTACCTTTATTCATTTTTTTAATATCTAAAATTTGATTTGCATCATTACTATTATCATTATTTATAATATAATTTGTATCATAATCAGTTCCATAAGATATTTCTGCTGTCCTTTTATGATCTGATTTTGCTGTTTCTATGCTTTGAATATAATCATTTGCTGTAATGTACACAAAATTAACATTATTAGAAATTTCCATTTTTAAATCATTAGTAGCTACATTTAAGATTCTTTCAGGACTTTTTAGCTCAGTAATTTTTAATTTAATTCTATCCGCTCTTTCTTCTTCAATTAATAACATTTCATTAATTTCAATTATTTTTCTACCGATATTTAAACTTTGGACTTTAAGTGCAATATTTAGCATCAATCCCAAGCTAAAAAATATTACAACCACTACTAAAACATAAAATAATCCAGAACGAGATTGTATTATTTTTTGTTTGCCAGTATTGTTATTATTTTCTACTAAATAAATTAAAGGCGTTTTTCTTTTAATAAATATTTGATCCTCAGCTAATCTTGTATTCATAACACCAGCTTTTATGTAAAATTCTTTCTTAAATATTAATATTTTTCAAATACCCTTAATTTAGCACTTTTTGACCGTGGATTTGTTAAAATTTCATCTGCTGTTGGTCTAATTGCCTTTTTAGTAACTATAAAACCTTGTTTTGTAGCACCACAACTGCAAACCGGGAGTCCTGGTGGACAATAACATTTTCCGCTCAACTGTTCAAAAGTTTTCTTTACTATCCTGTCTTCTAAAGAATGATAAGATATTACAACTATTCTTCCCTTATTTGATAATACCTTAATACTTTCTACTAATGCTTTTTTCAAATTTTCAAGTTCTGAATTTACTTCAATTCTTATTGCTTGAAAAACCTTTTTAGCATTATGTCCCTTCTTGTTGGGCGAAAATTTAGCCTTATTTGGTATTGACTTATCTATAATTTCAACAAGTTCTTTAGTAGTATTAATAACTTTACTTTTTCTATAATTTGCAATACCTCTTGCTATTAAAGGTGCCCACCTTTCTTGGCCATATTTATAAAATATTTCCTTTAGTCGTTGCTCAGAGTAGCTATTTACAACATCAAATGCGCTTAACTTTGAATCTAAAG
>JACVJA010000101.1 GCA_015661035.1 Candidatus Calidifonticultor daggyaiensis
TTAAAACAGAAGAAGACCTTATAAAAGAGGTAGATCATAGAACTCCTTTAAACAATCCTCCAGTTAGAATCTATTGGTCAACCGCGAGATGGCTTTCACCTAAAGATTTATATTTTAAAAATTTAAAAACTGCACATTTGTTCAGTAAATGCAAATTTATGCATTTATATTATAAAAAAACCAACATAAAATCAAGGATTATTTACGCCAAAATGGATAAAACCTTAAATTAAATAATAAAAAAGGGCTTAATCATATTTCACTTTTTTATTTTTTTAAGCTTAATACGATTAAACCCTTTAAATATTAAAATATAAGCTGTCTTTTTAATATTTTTAAAAAATCTAACAATTAAGTTCTTTTAGCCTTAAGCAAACCTTCTTCTTTCCTGATTTTTCTTAAAGCATCACCATATTCTTTATCATAAGTGCAACATCCAACATTTTTCTGTCTAATTAACAGTTCAATACATTGGTCGCAAGCAGTACACCAATTAACTTCATTATCTTTTCCTTCTTTCAGCTTGTTAGGCATATAACAATCTGCCAAAGATTGCCTACCAATTGCAATCATATCAGTAACACCATCTTTAATATTTTTATTTGCCCAATACTTAAGTGAGGCTTCCTCTCTATTTACAGCTTGTAAATTGTTGTTACCATCACGCAGAACAGAATATGCACTTCCTATTATTACCGTTTTAGGCTCAGCAACTTTCTTAACTGCCTTTTGGAATGTAAAGTGCAGGTAAACATCGTCAGGTATTTTTTTATCTGGCTGGGATAAAGCTAAAGTAATTGAAGGACAACCTGCAGAAACTATTATAAAGTTTGCTCCTCTTTGCTCTAAACCCTTTACTAAATCCAATGGTTCTGTTAAATCTAATATTGGAGTATCAGGACCAGCTGAGCCACAACCCCCTGGAAAACCTTCCCAAACAGAAATTTTAGACCCTACTAAGAAATTTGGATCATTGATTTCCTTTTGGATTCTCTCATAAATTTCATATGCAAATCTAGTTCTGTTTTCCCAAGATCCACCAAATTTCCATTTTCTATCATTATATGGTCTTAATAGTTGAGAACCTAAATAACCATGGCAAAGCTTTACATCTACTCCATCAGCCCCAACAGAATGAGCAATTTTTGCACCTGTAACAAATTGGTCAATAATTTTTTCTACATCCTCTTCTGTTAAAAGTTCACCACCAAAGCCAGGCAAAGGTTTCACACAAACCCTTTTTGAAAAAGCTGGGTGACTTAACTCTCCTGAATGGGTAAGTTGAAATAAAAATATTGTTTTTGGATTTACAGACTTAATTTCACTAACAAATTTGGCAAGAGCCTTTTCATTCCTTGGCATAATGCTCAATTGAAATTGCCTTCCTCTATTGTCATAAGTAACGGTAATAGCTTCCAATAAAACTATCCCAGCTCCACCTTCAAAATATCTTCTATATCTTCTATAGGTTTTTTCAGTCGGATTGCCTTCAAGGTCAGAATCACAGCATTCCATCGCATTAATCATTATTCTATTTTGAGAAACCTTTGTGCCAATTTCAATTGGCTTAAAAAGAAAACTATCATTTATTTGAGTCGCCATTTACACCTCCTTTTACCTTTTAATAAAAATTTATTTAAAAAATAAACCCCATGCATTTAAAAATAAACTGCGCTTGGATAAATTATTAAAAGCTAAAGAAATTAAATTTTAAAAATCTTATAACATATTATTCTTAAGCTATTTAAATGTTGTTATTTAAATGTTATTTAAAATTTTGTAGAAAAAAAATACAAGAATTTTAGTAGTAAAATACTAGCATATACCTAGTATTAAAGGTGGAATTACAAGTTTAATAAATATGTAGCTAAGTTTACTTTCTTACCATTTATATCAAGTTTTTTTCTAATATTTAATCTATGAAAATCAATCGATTTCTTTGTTACACCTAAAAATTCAGCAATTTGTCTGCTGTTCAACCCCTCTTTTATAAGAGAAATAACTTTTAATTCTGTATTGGTAAATTCTAATGAGTTTATAGGTAAATTTTTTATTATAGGCTTTGAAATGTTTTTAATATTTTTTTCTAAAAATAAAATTTTCTCATAATTTTTATCATTCTTTAATGATATTTTTAAATCTTCCAAGATTGGCTTAATTAAAATATTTATATTTTTTATAAAATTGGATAAAATCTTTTTCTCTTCTTTTTCTTTTTCTTTAAATAATAATTTTATTGTTATTTCCTGTTCTTTTAACGTTTTATTTTGAACAGAAAGTCTTTTTTTTAATCGTTGTGTTAAATTTTCTATTTCTTTCACAGTAGTAATATCTCTAACATATTCAATAACACCAATTATTTTTTTTTCATCGTCGAACAATGGAAATGAATATAGCTCATGGTAACCTTTATTATTATCCCTTTTATATCTTATAATACCAACTGAAGATTTTTGACTTTCTATTGCTTCCAAACTAGGACAATTATTACAAGGTTTAGTTCTATCATGGTAAACTTCATAACATTTCTTGCCAATAAAAGGTTTTTTATGTTTATACCAATCTTTCATAACTAAATTTGTTCCCACTATATTTAGATTATTATCTAAAATGCTAATACCCTCCTGAATACTGTTAAAGAGACAACTTAAAAATCTTTCAAAATCACCTACTACTTTATCATACTCAAAAGATGGTAACCCTTTTACACTTCTTTTTAAAATCCAATTTTTTAAAAAATTTGTTTCCATTTTCTATATCTAAATTTAACTATAAATGATTTTATAAATTGGAACATTTTTCATAAAGAAAATATTTAAAAATAGATAAAATTTATTTTTATAAATTAGAGAGAACCTAGTTATCTAAAATTATTTTATTCAGAACGCCAGCAAAATTTTGAATATAAAATAATGCTAACTATAAAAATTAATATCGATATTATAATTGTTAAAGTAACTTGTATTGTATTTAAAGGATTATAACCAACAAACTCTGGTATAGATAAAGTGTAAGAAATAATTGCATTAGATGAAGAAAAAGGATAATACCTAGAAAATATTTGTAGCACATTTGGCAGTAATGTGTATGGAAAAGTTACACCACCCAATGACATTGATATCACTGATATACCAACGCCTGTTATTACTGCGCCATTACTATTTTTAATAAAAGTGCCAATTATTATCCCACAACCTGCTGCTGATAAAGTTGCTATTATTAAAAAAACAAGGGCTATAATTAAATTATTAAATGTAAAATTAAATCTAGCACCAAGTATAATTCCAATAATAATTATTAATATTGAAGAGATTAAAACATAAAACAAAAGACCAAAGATCCTGCCTAATATATCCTTCCACTGTTTTACAGGCATTGATTTAAGTTTTAAAAATAAACCATTACTTCTATCTTGTGCAATAATACCAGGTATCGTAGAAAAACCTGAAAGCATAAGTGAAAAAACAACCATAGATATAGTTATTCCAGCCCTAAAATATGGATTTTTTGATAAAGGGTCAGCACTATAAAACAAGAAAATTCCAAGGAATAAAAAAATAATTGGCCAAACAACTGTCCAAAAAACAGTTGTTTTGTTTCTATATAGCTCTTTTATAGTTTTAACAAAAACTGCATTTACCTGATTCATCTTATTATGTAATATATTTTATATATTTATGCAAATTATGCTAAATTAAGCAAAATAAATTATACAAAAACATTTTGTTTATATAAAAATTAACTTTGAATTGATCGGCCAGTTAATTTATAAAATACATCATCAAGGGTGGCAATACTGCTTTCTAGTCTATTTACTGTGAAGCCCTCTTTATTAAGATTTCTAATTATAGCCGGTATGTCTTCAGCAATATTATTGGAATATATTTTATAACCTAACTCTGTTTCAAATATTTCACTATTGACCGTAAAGGACAAAAGTATATCCTTTATCTTTTGATTTTTAAAATTAGTCTCTACAATAATTGAATTTTTTAAATTATTATTTCTTTTAAGTTCTGCCGGACTGCCTTCAGCTATTATTCTGCCGTCATTGATAAGTCCAATTTTATCAGCAAATTCAGCATCAGTAGCAATATGCGTAATTAAAAAAATTGTGGTATCACTATCTCTATTTTCATTTAAAAGATTAAAAAAACTCCTTCTAGCACTAGGATCAAGACCAGTTGTTGGCTCATCAAGAATAAGCACTTTAATTCCGTCAAATAAAATGGTAGCTAACTCTAACCTTTTTTTCATGCCGCCGGAGTATTTAGAAAAAAGTTTATCTGCATCTTTCTCTAGGCCCACTTTTTTTAATAGCCTATCTACTACTTGATATAATTTATTTCTGTTATAGCCCATTAGCTTAGTAAAGTAAGCTAGGTTTTCTCTTCCTGTAAGATATGGAGATGCAAAGTTTTCTTGTGGCATAAAACCTATAAGATTTCGGCAATTTTCTGGTGAATTACCAAATATTTTAATTTCACCACTTGTTTTCTCTTTTACAGAAGCAATTATAGCAGCTAAGGTAGTTTTTCCGGAGCCGTTTGGGCCCATCATACAATAAAATTCCCCTTTTTTTATTGAAAGGTTAATTTCTTTTAAAACTTGCTGTTTTTTGTAAGTCTTTGAAAGATTTTTAATAAATATAGCTATTAAGTTATCTTCCATAAATTTTTTTGGGTGGATATTTTTTTACCTTTAAACAAATAAATTATAAAAAATCTAAATATAATTAACAAGGAAAAAAACAACAAATTATAAATATCATTTTAGAAATACAAAACTTATATTATTTTAAATTGGTTTTTATAATAACCCGATAAGTTTTAAACAGAATATAAGTAAAATATAAATATATTTAAGCATATTTAATCAAATTTTCGACAACTGTTTTTAATTCAACTTTTTTATTATTTGTTATAAAATATTTCTAAAAAATTTTTAATTAAAATTTATATGCTTTAATAACATTTAATTATAACTTTCATTATATATATTAATATAATAGTATTTTAAAACCTTAAATATTTAGTTAGCATTTAATATTTTTAATATTTTAATTATGCATGAAACTAATCTAATCATTGAAAAAATTATTGATATAGGTCCAGTAATAATTATTCCTTCAATTCTTTTTTTAATAAGCTTAATAAATATAAAAAATATATTTAAAAATTTTTTATATAATCTTT
Source organism: Candidatus Calidifonticultor daggyaiensis (assembly GCA_015661035.1). Classification (GTDB taxonomy): domain Bacteria; phylum Actinomycetota; class Humimicrobiia; order Humimicrobiales; family Humimicrobiaceae; genus Calidifonticultor; species Calidifonticultor daggyaiensis. The sequence goes on from JACVJA010000101.1 coordinate 5,196, forward strand.
ACATTCTAATTGGCCTAATTGGACTTTCAATTACAATTACCTTATTCTTAAAATTTTTTAGTCCACTAATAAATTTAATCATTAGTATATCTGGTAAAGAATTTAAAATTACTGATATTGGCTGGAGCATGTCTTACAAGATTATTACAAGTTCCCCCATCACTATATACATAATCATTACAATATTTGTAATAAATATAATAATGCTATTTACCCGCTTAACAAGAACTATAAATATTGATATATGGAATATTTGGGTTTTTTTATTGTTTGGTGCACTCATTTACTCGATTACAGAATCCAAATGGTTTAGTACTTTACTTACTGGCATACTTTTTGTATTAGCATTAGTTTTAAGCGATATTTTTGCTCCTTATTTAGAAAAATTCTACAAGCTAAAAGGCATATCAAATGCTCAGTCACAGCTAGTTAATTGGACAATTTTCATATTTTTAATAAATTTTATTATAAATAAAGTTTTCATTTTAAATTTTAATAAAATAAAAAGAATTAAATTATTTAATAATTACACCAACACTAAGAAAATAAATTGGTATTACTATATAAAATTAAATTTAAAAAACAGCATTTTTTCAGAAAATATTTTTAATGGATTTATAATAGGTTTCATTATTGGAATTATTATAAAATATAAAACTATTGGCACATCAACAAACTCTGATATTTTATATGCAGTAAAAAATGGAGTTTATCTCTCTGCAATCTTTATCCTTATCCCAACATTTGGAAATTT
>JACVJA010000102.1 GCA_015661035.1 Candidatus Calidifonticultor daggyaiensis
TCTCATCCCATCAATCCCGAATTTTGGTCCTTTTATTAATTTTTTAAGATAATTAGAAATAACAAAAGATTCTACTTTAATACCTTTTTTTAAAGAAATATTACCAAAAATTATATTTAAAAATTGTGTGTAGTCTGTTCCAACAAGCATATTATTATATGCTATTTCTGTAAAATATCTGTTTTTATTTATTTTAAATAATTTCTTAATTTTGCCAATTAAATATTTTTTAATATAACCATTTTTAAGTAATTCAAAAGGGAATTCAATGGTTTGTTCAATGCAGATATCAAAAGCAATTTTTTTAGCTTCAATAAAATTTTTTGCATTAAAACTATATTGAACATAAAAATAATTATTTTTTTTCATAAATCTTCCGGTTTTAAATTTTTATTAAAATAATTTATGTATGAATCTTTAATTTGTAATTTGTTTATTGGGGCATTGATTTTCAATAATTTATAAGTTGATTTAATAATATTATATGCATCAAAACCATATTCTCTCATAAGATAATTTTTACTTGCTCCATGTGCAAAAGTATCCTGAAGGCCTAATTTAATAATTTTTTTATTTATTTTAAATTCTGCCATTTTTTCAGAAATTATTGTTCCAAGACCACCTATTACAGTATGATTTTCAACTGTAATTATACCATATTTGACCGAACTTAAAATGTCTGGTATAAATTTATTTTTAAAAGGTTTCATAGTAGAAATATGCAAAAGTGTGGTTGATATACCATTTTTATTTAAAAGATCTGTGGCTTTCAATGATTCTTCTGTGCATATTCCACTTGAAATTATTAAAACATCTTTTCCTTTTTTCAATAATCTCGGAGTATCTAATTTAAAAGGTAAATTTTTATCAAAAATTCTTGGTATTTCACCACGCAACATTCGTATATATACAGGGCCTTTTATTGAGTAGACAATATCAAGCACAGTTTCAACTTCTGTTGCGTCACCAACTTCTAAAACAGTCATATTAGGCAATGCTCTCATAACAGCAATATCTTCTATTGCCTGATGAGTAGCACCGCCAGGTGTTGTGATACCTGGTAAAAACCCGAACATTTTTACAGGAAGATTAGGGTATGCAACAGACATTGCAATCTGGTCATAAGCCCTTCTATATATAAAAACTGCAAATGTATGGACAAATGGAATAAATCCCTCACGCGCAAGACCACCTGCAACTGATAGCATATTTTGTTCTGATATACCACATGAAATAAATCTTTCCGGGTATTTTTTTTTAAAAAGGTCTGCTTCGCACGACCCTGTTAAATCAGCTGTCAGAACAAGAATATTTTTTTTATTTTTAGCAAATTTTACAAGATTTTCTCTATGAACAAAGGATAATTTTTCTATTTTATTCATTTTCTAACCTTTTAAGTATATATAAATATTGTTTTTTTTCTTCTTCATTTTTAAATCGTATATAATGCAATTTTTCTTTTTTTCTTAATTCATTTATACCTTTGCAGGCATCAGTATGACATAAAATGACAAGTGGTTTATTTATATGCTTAACTTTTGATGCTTTCAATAATTCTTTTATATTATGTCCATTAATTGATATAACTTTTGCGCCAAAGGAAATCAATTTATTGCGCAAAGGTTCAATCTGCATAACCGTTTTAACAGGTCCGTCACATTGATTTTTATTAAAATCAATCAAAATAATAATATTATCAAGCTTATAATGGCTCATGAATTGGAAAGATTCCCATACCATACCAATTTGAAATTCGCCATCTGACATTAATACCCATATTTTGCCTTTTTCCTTTTTAAATTTTCGTCCTAGTGCCATGCCCACTGCCTGGCTTAATCCCTGTCCTAAAGAACCAGTCATAACTTCCATTCCAGGTGAATGTTCTGCACCTATCATTTCAAGTGATGAACCATCTTTATTGAAAAATTCAAGAGATTTTTCATCTAATCTGCCTGTTTCAATTAAGGTAGCGTATAAAACAAGGGAGTAATGCGTAGGAGACAAAATAAATCTGTCTAAATTAGATTCGTGTGGACTGGTGAAATAATAACCCGGAATATATTTTTTATTTTTAGTAGAAGGAACCCCATTAAATGGCTCTGGCATTAAAGGTTTTTTAAAGGGTTTTAATTTCATAATTTTTGTATAAAGACAAGCAAAAATTTCAGCAGAAGAGCATGCCTGACTTAAATAACCACCATTATTTTTTAAGGTAAAGTCAAGAACTCTTTTGCGTATTTTATTTGCTATTTTTTGGATTTTATTTATATTCAATTTTAACTCCTTTTGGCATTTTAGTTTACAATTTTATAAAAAAAATTCAAGAAATTTTTTGTAAATAATTAATAAAAAGATTATTCAACCGTAAGTAAAAGGCGTATTTTTATTTAATAGATTTTTATTTTTTATAATGCAATATTTTTATTCGCCCGTTTTTTAAAATTAAAATAAAATGAAAGTGAATATTTAATTTTTTAAATAATAAATATTATATAATTTTTGTGTTTTTTCTCCTGAAAATTACAATCTTTTAATACAATTTTCAGGATTCAAAAAAATATTTGACATAATTTTTTCAATAGTGTAAAATCAATTCGTTTTTTATGCTTTAATATAATACAGGTGTTAAAATGTTTAAAATAAATTTAAGTTCTTTTTCAAAGCAAACAGAAGTATCTTTTAAAATAAAAGAAAATGATGTCTTTTTTGATGAGGACATATTAATTAACAAAGAACTTTCCATTAACCTTACACTTACAAAAGATACAGACAACAGAGTAATAATTCAGGGTAAAATAACAGGCGAATTAAAAAATACCTGTGTCAGGTGTCTTGAAAAGTTTATTTGGCCTATAACTGCAAATTTTACTTCTATTTTTGAAAGAAATGAAAATTTTAGTAAAAATGATAAAGAAGATAATGTATATTTTTATGAAAAAAATGAAATAGACCTTTTTGATTATTTAAGAGAGACCCTATTACTTGAATTACCTGTAAAGCCTTTATGCAATGATAATTGTAAAGGCTTATGTCCTGTTTGTGGGAAAAATTTAAATAAAGAAAAGTGTGATTGTAAAAAGGATTTTAAAAATAGACCTTTTAATGAATTTAATATATTAAATAAAAAGGAGGAATAAATATGGCTAATTTAACCAGAAAAACATCAAAATCAAAATCAAGAAGCAGAAGAGCTGCTAATATGAAACTTACTCAGAATCTAAACCTTGTTGATTGTCCTAATTGTCATCAAAAAAAGTTACCACATAGAATTTGTGGTAATTGTGGATATTATGCGGGAAGGGCAATATTAAATACAGAAGTATAGTTTGATTTATAAAACGGAGGTTTAGATGAAAATTGTTCTTGATGCTATGGGTAGTGATAATGCTCCGTATGTTGAAATTGAAGGGACTATTCAGGCAATTAAAAATTTTAAGGATATAGATATAATACTTGTAGGTAAAAAGGAAGAAATTGAAAAATTGCTTCATAATAGGTTGACAAAAGATGAAATGAATCGTATAGAAATAATTAATGCAGACGAAGTAATTACAATGTCTGAACATCCTGCCCAGGCATTAAAACAAAAACCTAATTCTTCAATCGCTATAGCTGCTAATTTAATAAAAGATGGTAAAGGAGAAGCATTTGTTTCCGCAGGGAATACAGGTGCTGTTGTTGCTTCATCATTATTAATAATTGGAAGGATCCCAGGGGTTTTAAGACCTGCAATTTTAACTCCTATACCTTCCAGAAATGGTTTTACGGCTTTGCTTGATGCAGGTGCAACTGTTGATTGTAAACCATCATATCTTGTCCAGTTTGCTATTATGGGTTCTCTTTATGCAAAACATATATTCGGTATAAATAATCCAAAAGTTGGTTTGCTTTCTGTCGGTGAAGAAGAAGCCAAAGGAAATGAATTAACAGCAGCATCAAATGAATTAATGACTAAAACAAAATTAAATTATAAAGGTAATGCAGAAGGCAGGGATATAATAAATGGTAATTTTGATGTTGTAGTATGTGATGGTTTTGTAGGAAATGCAATTTTAAAATTTGGTGAAGAAATTGCACATTTTATGATTGACCTTATTAAAACAGGAATAAAAGAAGGCGGTTTAATTTCAAAAATAGGAGCTTTATTTATGATTAGTATTTTTAATAAAATTAAAAAAAAGGTAAGTTATGATGAGTATGGTGGGGCATTATTACTTGGTATAAAAAAGCCGGTTATTATTACTCATGGAAGAGCCAATCCAAAAGCAATTAAAAATGCAATAAAAGTTGCATCTGAATTTATAAAACATCATATAAATGAAGAAATTGAAAATAATATAAAAATTTTGGATATAAAATGAAAATAGAAGCAAAAATTTCTGGTTGTGGTTTTTATGTTCCGGAAAAAATTCTTACTAATTTTGATTTGGAAAAATTAGTTGATACTTTAGATGAATGGATAACAACCAGAACTGGTATAAAAGAAAGACATATTGCAGCTGATAATGAAGTAACTTCGGATTTGGCATTAAAAGCAAGTATTAAAGCAATTAAAAATGCCGGTTTAGAAAAAAATGATATAGATTATGTTTTAGTTGCAACTGTTACAGGGGATTATATTTTTCCTGCAACTGCCAATGTACTTACTTATAAACTTGGCTTAAAAAATATCCCCTCTCTGGATATTTCTGCTGCCTGTTCAGGTTTTGTATATGGAATTGAACTTGCCAAAATAATGATACAATCAGGACTTTATAATAATATATTATTGGTGGGTGCTGAAATTTTTTCAAGAAAAACAAATTGGAAAGACAAGAATACATGTGTTTTGTTCGGTGATGGTGCTGGTGCGGTAATTATAAGTAAGAGTGAGGATGATAGCAAAATATTATCTACTTTTAACTCATCAGATGGAAGTAAAGCTAATTTGCTTTTAATTGAAGCAGGTGGAAGTTTTAAAAAATTTTCAAATGAAACATTAAATGATGATTCAATTTATATTAAAATGAATGGTAAGGAAGTTTTTAAAGATGCAATAATACTGATGTATGAAGCTCTTGAAATAAGTTTAAAAAGAGCAAATATTAAATTGTCAGACATAGATTATTTAATTTTTCATCAGGCTAACAAAAGAATAATTAATGCTATTGCTGAAAAATATAATATTCCAGATGAAAAGATTATAATAAATCTTGATAAATATGGGAATACTTCTGCTGCTACTATTCCAATTGCCCTTGCCGAAGCTGTTGAACAAGGAAAAATTAAAAAAGGAGATTTAATTGCAATTTCAGCAATGGGAGCAGGATTTACATGGGGCAGTGCCGTTATTAGAATGTAATTTATAAATCTAACCTGAATATTAAAGTAAAAAATTGAAATTTTAAGAGATATTTTGTTAAAAAAATAATACTTTTATGTTATTTTTTATTGAAAAATATGAATAAAAGCACTAGATTATAAAAATAATAATTTATTTAATAAAACAAAGCAAAAATATTTTTTAAACTAAAATCTCATTTTCATACAAGTTTTTAAAATATGAATCCTGAAAATTGTATTTAAAAATTACAATTTACTGAGAAAAAAACAAAAAATTATACTATTAAAAACAATAACATATTTGAAACAACACTTGTTCTTTATTTTAAATAAAAAGCGGTTGAATAGAAGTAATGCGCTATAAAAATAAAAATTTATTAAAAAACGCTTTTTCAAATACGTTTTTATAGTTAACCTGAAAAACGCATTAGCGTTTTTCAAGGGAAAAAAGGAAATATAAAAAAGGTTTATAAACAAATATAATTTTTAAAAGAGAACTTATTTTTAAATTAAAAAACAGGTAAATAAAAGTAATGCACTTTAAAAATTAAAATTATTAAACAAAAAAGCCAAAAATATTTTATATTTCCGTAAAAACGCATTTTTT
>JACVJA010000103.1 GCA_015661035.1 Candidatus Calidifonticultor daggyaiensis
TCCTCGTCTTTAAAAAAATCATCTTCCCCAATATCTTCTTCAAATTCTTCCTTGGAATCCTCTTGATATCCTTTATTATTGTAAACCTCTTTATAAAGCTCATCGAATTCTTTATTGCCTTTATTATTTTTTGGGCCTAAACTTTTAAAATCATCATAGTCATCAAATATTGCTCTTTTTGGTTTATATTTAAACTGATCAGCTTCGTCTTCATTTTCTCTATCAATATCGTTATCAATTTCGTTATAATTTTCTTTTAAATTTGATTCATCTAAATATTGATCAGAATCTTCATGATCATTATCATTATAATCATTTTCATTATAATTGTTTTCATCATAATCATCTTTATTATAATCATCTTTATCAAAATAATTTGATTTATCATTTTGTGGCATTTTTTAAACCTCCACAAATATTATTCCAAATTTTACTAGTATTAGGATGAAGCAAGTAATTTTTACTAATTACATATATTATATTACTTTTATAAACCTCCAGTAAACATAAATCTAAATTCTTATATGAAAGTTTTCTTAAATTTTCAATTCCTTCAAAATTTCTATTTACTTCAAGTTTGTCAGCAATATAAATTATTTTATCTATAAAACCCATTTTATTCGAACCAATAGTATGACTTCTTATAGCTTTATAGATTTGCTTATCTTTAATATTTAAATCTTTGCTTATTAAATATGGGGCTATAAGTCCATGTATAATTTGCCTATTTTCTTTTTCAAAACTGCTTAGCAAAATATTATTCTCATTAGCAATTTTTATCATTTCCTCATATGTATAAATCTTTCCATAATCATGCAGCAAAGATGCTATTGAAACTTGATTATAAATTTTCTTTTTTTTATTTAATTTATTTATCCTAATATTATTTCTATTATTACTGCATAAATTATTTAAATAGTAATCTAAATGTATATTTAAAAGCGTTAAAGAATAATCATAGGTACCAATAGAATGTAGATACAACTGATTATCCATTTTTTCTTTTAAATAATTTTTAATTTCTACTATAAAATTATTTTTTAACTTTATTGGCATATAGCAAATAAACAAGCTTATAAAAAATTACTTATCACTGATTACTTCTTTCTTATTTATACAAATTATGCTTTAAAAGATAATTACAAACACCTTCCGGCAAAAGGTATTTTATTGGCTTATTTTCTCTAATTCTTTTTCTAATATCTGTTGAGGATATAGCAAGTGCTGGAATTTCCATTATATATATATGATCTTTTTTATCTTGTGATAAACCAAAATCTTTAGTTATTTTAGTTGTTAAATCTTTAATTTTTGCAGCATCATATCCAGGTCTTGTTGCTGCAATAAATTTACACAGCTTTAATATCTCTTCAGTATCCTTCCATGTTAAAATTTCCAGTATTGCGTCTGCACCTGTTATAAAATAAAGAGTAGCTTTATCTAAAAATATGCTTTTTAAATAGCGGAGAGTATCAATTGTATAGCAAGTCTTTTTTTTGTCAATCTCAATTCTTGAAACAAAAAAATCTTGGTTTGAAGCTGTTGCAATGACTGTCATTAGATATCTATCTTCAGCACTTGCAAGTATACCTTTTGTTTTATGTGGAGGTATGCCTGTAGGAATAAAAATGACTTTATCTAAATTAAACTGAATTAAAGCCTCTTCTGCTGTAACCAAATGACCATAATGAATAGGGTTAAATGTGCCTCCCATTATTCCTATTTTTAAATCTTTTTTCTTACAAAGTTCAAGAATTTTTTCTTCCAAAACAAGTCCTTTTAAAATTTTTTATTTTCTAATTTGGCCGTTTCCAAAAACAATAAACTTATTTGTAGTAATTTGTTCTAAACTCATTGGACCTCTCCAATGTAACTTTTGGGTACTAATACCAATTTCTGCACCCATTCCAAATTGTCCCCCATCTGTAAATCTAGTAGAAGCATTAACAAACACTGTTGAAGAATCGCACATATTTGTAAAATAATTTGAGCTATTATAATTAGAGGTAATTATCGATTCAGTATGATGAGAACCATACTTATTTACATGCTCAACCGCTTCAACAATATTATTTACCACTTTAACTGCTATTATTAAATCCAAATACTCTATATACCATTCATTTTCATTTACTGGTATAGCTTTAGGATAAATTTTTAAAGTTTGGCTGCAGCCTTTAATGACAACACCATTTCTTTCCAACTCGCTAAGGACCGGAGGCAAAACTTTTTTAGCAACATCTTTATGAACCAAAAGTTTTTCAGCTGCATTACAAACACTAGGTCTTTGAGTTTTTGAATTAACAACAATTGAAATAATATCTTGTATATCTATACCATCTATTTTATTATCAATATAAATATGGCAATTCCCGATACCGGTTTCAATAACAGGAACTTTTGAATTTTTCACTACGCTTTCAATTAAATCTTTGCCACCTCTTGGAATTAAAACATCTATATAATCCCTCAACTGCATAAGTTTTTCAACATCATCTCTTTCTGCAGAAGGAATTATAGAAATTATACCTTCAGGCAAACCATTATCTTTTAAAGCTTTTTGCATAATTTCAACAAGCTTTAAATTTGTATTTAATGCATGAGAACTGCCTCTTAATACAACACAACTGCCTGCCTTTATGCATAAAACTGCAGAATCCACTGTTACATTTGGTCTGGCTTCATATATTATTCCAATTACACCAAAAGGAACCCTAATATTTTTTAGCACAAGCCCATTTGGTAAATTATAGCCAAAAACAACCTTTCCTACCGGATCGGTCAACATTATAACTTCATTTATGCTCTCAGCAATTTTTACAATCCTTTCTTTATCTAAGCTAAGTCTGTCAAGCAAGCTTGAAGATATATTTAATTCTTTAGATTTTTTAACATCTTTTTTATTTTCAATAATGATATCATCTGAAAAGGTTAATAAATTTTTAGCAATATCTGCTAAAATTTTATTTTTTACTTCAGTATTAGCTGAGCCAATTAAATAAGAGCATTGTTTTGCTTTCTTTGCAATTTCAATGACAATATTACCGTTATTTTTGCTATCACTAGCTTTATCGCTTTTACCGACATTAATGCTATTAATATTATTGCTGATGATATTAATGTTATTGCCACTATTGCTGTTGTTGCTTTTTTTGCCGTTTTTGCTGCTATTACTACTATTAATGTTTTTACTACTATCGCTACTATTAACGTTATTGCTGTTATTAATACTGTTAGTATTATTATTGACGTTTTTAATATTATTACTACTTAATAATGAATCGCTTGCTTTATTATTTTGTTCAATATCTGACATTATTTTGCTTAACCCTTTCCTTTCTAAAAAGCTTTTAGATTATTAATCTTCAAATTCTTTGTCATAAAAATCATCATTAAAAACTACAAGATTATCTCTATGTATTACTTCACTGCAAAAGCTGTTTAAAAAAATTGATTTTATTTGTGAATCATTTTTACCTAAAACTTTTAACAAATCATCACTTGAATAATTACAAATACCCTTAGCTAAAACTTTGCCATTAATATTACAAACTCTTAAAGTATCCCCTTTTACAAAATTTCCTTCAATGCTTATTATTCCCACTGGCAAAATGCTTTTGCCTTTTTTTAAAATTGCTTCAGCTGCTCCATTATCTATAATAATACTTCCTCTTGTCTTTCCTCCAAATGCAATCCATTTTTTTATTCCTTTAATTTTATTTTCGGCTTGAGGTGCAAAAAATGTACCAACTGGCTCAAAATTTAAAATTCTCTCAATTACATTTTCTTGACTTGCATTAGCAATGACTACAGGAATTCCTGAAAAAGAACAAATTTTTGCTGCCTTAATTTTTGATACCATTCCACCTAAGCTATATTTAGAACCAGTTTCTCCTGCCAGCCTTTCAATTGTAGGTGTAATTTTTTCAACAAAAGAAATAAGCTTTGCATTATTATTTTCTAAAGGGTTTGAATCATATAATCCATCTATATCTGACAATATTATCAAAATATCTGCTTCAATTAGAGCTGCAACCATTGCAGCAAGCCTATCATTGTCACCAAATTTTATTTCTTCAACTGCAACACTGTCGTTTTCATTTATAATTGGAACAACTCTAAGTTCTAATAACCTATTTATTGTATTTTTAATATTTAAATATTGGGCTCTTTTTATCATATCCTGCCTTGTAAGCAATATTTGCCCAATATTTATATTAAAATTATTAAATATATTTTTATAGGCATTCATTAACTGAACTTGCCCAACTGCTGCTGCTGCCTGCAATATTGAAATTTCGGTTGGACGATAATTATATCCTAGTATACCTAATCCTGCAGCAATTGCGCCACTCGTTACTATTATTATATCAGCCTTTTTATCAAAAGCCTTAGAAGAATCTTTAACAAACTTATTTAATTTATTTAAATCAAGAATCCCATCTTTATTTGAAAGACTGCTAGTACCTATCTTTATTACTACTTTTCTTATATTTTTTGTATATTTTATTCTTTCCATATGTAAAAATAAAATGTTAAAGAGATAAAGATATTATTAATTTTTAACACTTAAACTTTAAATTTTCAAAAGCTATTCTTACAACTCAAATTTCAAATTATTTACAGAAAGCTTAAATATAACTTAAATACACCTTCAAATACGTCTCAAATTTTAAACTATTCCTGTAATTCAAAAACTAAATTTCCAATTATTACTGTGCTTCCTTGATTTACACCCATTTTTTTTAGTTTATCACCAATACCTATTTTTTTTAACCTTTCTTTTAAATAATTTAAAGCTTCCTCATTTTCTAAGTCAGTCATAGCAATAAGTCTTTCAAGGTCTTTATTTTTAATGACGTATTCGCTGCCTACTTTAACAATTTCAAGCTTATTTAAATTGATTTTATTTTTATCCTTGCTTAAAAAAGTTTCCGGGGAATAAACTCTATAAAGTTCATTAGTATCTTCTGATTTTTCTTCTAATTGTCGAATTTCTAAAACTTTTGAATGCATCAAATCAACAAAGCTATTAATATTAGTTCCTAAAACGGCTGAGATATATAAAACTTCACTTTTCGCTATTTTTTTTACTTCGCTTATCAAATTATTCAGACTTTGTAAATTTTCATTGTTTTTTAAATCAACCAAATCTATTTTATTAATTAAAACAAAATAAGGTTTTTTAAATAAAGAATAATCATAAAGTTTTAACTCATTTTGTAAAATTTTAAAAGTTTCAATTAGATTTTTTTTACCTTTACTAGAGTTATCTACATTTAAAAATACAGAATAATCCAAAACATAAACAATCAATTTTGATCTTAGCACATGCTTTAAAAATCTATCTCCTAAGCCAATTCCGCTATGGGCACCTTTAATCAATCCTGGTATGTCTGCAACAACAAAAGAATCTTCATACACATTAACAACCCCTAAATTTGGAACAAGCGTAGTAAAAGGATAATCAGCAATTTTAGGCTTTGCTGCAGATATTTTACTAATTATTGTTGATTTTCCCACATTCGGAAAGCCAATCAAACAAACATCCGCTAAAAGTCTAAGCTCTAAATTAACCCATTTATCTAAAACTTTTTCACCCTTTTCAGCAAAACCAGGAAACCTTCTCTTTTGAGATACAAAACTTGCATTGCCCCTACCACCTATCCCACCTACTGCAGCTATCTATTCCTGGCCTTCATTGCTTAAGTCAGCACAAACTATTCCGTTGTCCTTAATAATAGTACCTACAGGCACAAAAATTATGCAGTCTTTACCTTTTCGGCCTTGCCTGTTATTAGGCATACCTTGCTGGCCATTTTCAGCTCTATAATGAACTTTTTTCTTAAAGCCAAAAAGCGTAGAAAGACTCTTAGTGGCTTTAAATATCACATTTCCACCGCTGCCGCCGCTG
>JACVJA010000104.1 GCA_015661035.1 Candidatus Calidifonticultor daggyaiensis
AGAACTATTAAATAATCTTGATTTTAATCTTCAATTTCAACAAGCGATGTATGATGTTATTTCTGAGCCTGTAATGGCTAAAATAGAATTGGAAAAAAAGGAAAATGGAAAATATCCTCTTATTGATTTAAAAACTCGTTTATCTTTGATAGAAAAGGCTCAAAGAATAATAAGAGATATTAGCGAACAAAATCACGAAAAAATTTTAGAGAAAATCCGAGAAGGAACATTGACTTTAAGAGATATTGAAGAGGCGGAAAAAATACCCGAAAAAGAAGGTGGTATAAAAACTACCATTTTGGAGCAATACCGTAGAAGTCTTTATCACGGCATTACCAATAAATTAAATGAAATATTAAAAAGAAAAGATACATTTGGAGAACCTGCAAAGGAAGCAATAGAAGTAAAACAATATTTGGATTTGATAAATAAATTTATAGATAATACTTCTGATTTATGGAAGGCAAGAGAAGCGCTTGCTAAAGCATATGCGGATGGAATTATTACTCCACAGGAAGCATATTTTTTAAATAATTTAAAGAAAAATCTAAATACCATTGCTGGAATTAGAAGTAAAAATTTATTTACTTTAGCATTTAATAAATTAAAAAATTGGTTGACAAAAGAGCCAATACCTAACGAAGCTGATTTAGTATTAAGAACTAAACAATTAATAGAAGATATTAGCAAAGGTAAAAATCCAGAGGAAAGTGTAAATGAAATTATTAAAGAAAAAATTAATGAAGATTTAAATATGCGGATTTTTAACTCCATACAAGAAGCGATAAATGCAGGATATAAAGAAGGAGATGAAGTTTTAATTCAAGGAAAAAGATACATAATTAAAAGAAAAGAGAAAAAAAATGAATAATGATGAAAAAAAATATTTTGAGACTGAAGATTATGTAGCTATTCCGATAGAGTTGGAAGAAAAAAAAATTGTCACAACAAAGGAAGAAGCAAATCATTTAGAAATGGGTGATTATGTAGCTATTCCGATAGAGGAAATTGAAGATAGAAAATTCTTAAATTCTGATTTTTCTAATCCCATAGCAGTTTTTATCAAAAATTGGATAAATATGCCAGAGGAAACAATAACTTATACCTCAGGAACAGGATTTACTACCCGTGAAATTACTCCAGAAGAACAAAAGCAAGCAAGAGAAGCATTAGTTTCCTTTGGGCTTGGAGCTTTAGAATTTCCTTTAAGTAGACTTACAAATATTTATCAAGACCCTGAAATACAACAAATTTTAAAAGAACATCCGATAGCAAAAGGTGCTGGTGATTTAATAAGAGACCTTTTATTATTAAAAGGATTAGGCAAAATATTTAAAGGAATTGCAACAATGCCACAGATTTCTAAAATTACCGATTTATTATCAAAGGGAACAATTTTAGGAAAACTATCTAAAACTACTAAATTTGGAAAACAATTTTTAAATTTTTATGAATTGGATAGATATACCAGAACTGCTATTCACGGATCTATTACTTTTGGAGCTTGGCAAGCGTTAAAAGAGGCTGGAATATATAGACCAAATCAAAACTTACTTAATTCAATAGTAAATATTGGATTAACTGCTACTTTTGGGGCTGGTAGAGGTATTATAAGCGCTGTGCCAGATTTTTCAACAAGAGTAATCTCTGCTGGAGTTTATGGAGCTGGGACAACTTTATTAAGCGGAGGAGATGCATCTACTGCATTATTTAATGGCGCTTTAATGGCTGGTTTTGAAATAATTGCTGGAAAAGATGTTGATAAAGCAATTAAATTACAGGCATTTAATAATATCAAGGAGGAAGGATATAATTATCTTATAAAAAAGGGTATGAACCCTTTTGATGCTCGTAGAATAATTGAAACTGCTACTTATAATACAATTAAAAAAGCAGGTGGGTTGGATAATATTTTAGAAAATAATTCTGCAACCAATATGAATTATTTTGCTTCTGTAATAAAGGAAATTATACCTTCCTGGCAATTTAGCGCTCCACCTCAAATACCCTTTATGCCAAAAGGTGGATTTGAAGAAGAGAAAGTAATCACTCCAACTTCTCCTGCTATTTCTCCTAAAAAGCCATCTTTACAGGTCGCTCCTGTGACTAAAACAAAAGAAATAGATATAAAAAATATTGAAAAACAAATTAAACAAGCAACTACTTTTGAAGAAATTAATCAATTAGCGCAAGAATTATCTAATAATTTAACTGAAGAAAATCAACAACAGATAGCGAAGTTAGTGGATAAAATAGAGCAGAGACAAGAAGAAATAAATAAAGAAATACCACAACAATCTATTGTTAAAGAAATTGAAGAAAAAACTAACTTACCATTTGAAAAAATAAGTAAATCAGAAATTGAGAATTTTATTGAGGGAAAAATAATTCCTTATAATGAAGAAAATAAACAAATTTTAGATAAAATTTCAAAAAAAATAAAAGCAATAGATTTGTTTAGTTCTGATTATTATATTTTTAAAGGTGCTGGGCAAAATATTTTTACGAATGGTTTTATTTTAATAAATGACAAAGAGATAGTAAAAAAATTAAATGAAGAGGTATATAACGCTATTTATAAAAAAGAAATGAAATATGCAATAAAATATGGAAAAACAAATCCTAAAGAATTTGCTTTACAAGAAATAGAAAAATTAAAAAGTGAAGCGGAAAATAATCCTATTTCCGAAGAAACTTTAAAAAATTTATTAGAAAAAAATTACAATAAAGAAGAGGCTAAAATAATAGGTTTTATAAGTGAAAAATCAGGCGAAAAAAAATTATTTTTATATGATGGAAAAACATATGCTATAGTTAATGTTGATTATTTTAACTTTATTAAAGATAATCTAAAAGATGACTTTTCAATTAGATTGTCAGGGCAAGATGAACCTGTTTATTTTGTTAAAGATAATAAGATAAAGGCTTTATTAATGCCTATTAAAGTAGATAAAAAAAATATTCCTAAAATACTTAAAGAAATTAAGCCAAAGGTTACCCCATCTCCCTCTCCTTCTATTCAAGAACTTATTGTAAAAATAAAAAATACTCAACAAGAAAAATTGCTTTCTAATGTTACCATCTCCCGCATTAAAAAATATTTTGGTGTAGAGAACCTTAAAAAAGCAAGTATTCCACAATTACAAAAAATAGCAGATTATTTAGATACTTTAAAAGAGGGAGATAAACTTTTGTCAGAAAAACAACTTGATGCTTTATATGAAATGATAAAAGATATTCCAGACTATCCAATTATCCCTAAAAGAGTAATAATAGATAAATTTGGAGAAAAAGAAGATTTATTTGTTAAAGGCATTACTGGAAAAATTATCAATGAATTATTACCAACAGTAGATATAAAAGAAGGTCATCCTCTAATAACAAAAATAGTTAATAAAGCCACTGAATTATTGGATATTGCTAATAATAATATAATGGAACGAGATAAAAAATTAAATGAGATGCTTAAAAAAGCAGAAAAATCTCGTAAATTGCCTATAGGGGAAAGAATAAAACGCTTTTTAGCACCTCAAAATACAGAGATTTTTAAGGCATTAAGCGGGGAAAAAATTGAATTAACTAAAGAAGAAAAAGCAGTGGTGGCATATTTAAAGAACTTTTTTAAAAAAGTAAGAAAAGATTTGGCTTTGGAAAAATACCGCAAACATTACATTACCCATTTAGAAAAACCTTTAATGGAAAAAATTGTAACTGAAGGCATAGTTAAAGCGATAAAAGATATATTTCATTTAAAACCTAAAGAAGAAACAATACCAATAGATATATTATTGGAATTGGATAATATTATTGGCAGTGAAAAATTTTTTAGATTTGCTTTAGAGAGAAAAGGAGGTATACATCCCTCAACTAATTTAAGACATATTATTCATATCTATTCATCCCTCTATGAAACCAAAAAAGCAATTGACCAAATATTGCCAGAAGGACAGGCAATTACCCAACTACTTCTTAAGCCAAAATCTGCTATTTGGATGAAAACCTTTTTACAAAATCTAAAAGGTAGAGGCCTGGATTGGAGATTTAGAACAGGCAAAATGGCTTGGCTTGCTAAACTTGCTGATACCATTATAGATGTTGAATATCTAAAATTATTAGGACTTAATTATAAATCAGCACTTAAAAATATTTTAGCAGGAGAAGCAAATAATTTTATTTGGTTAGGAATAGATAAATATCTTACTGGAAAAAAAAGATTTTTATCAAATCCAAAAAAAGCAATCAAAATGGCTATTGATTATGGAGTTTTGGAAGGAACTTATGCAGATTATGCTTTGCAAGGAATAAATATAGTTAAACAGCTTGGTGATATTGCGTTAATAGGACAGAAATGGGGTGAATATGAGATTAGAGCCACTTTATTTATTTCAGAATTAACCGACGAGGAATGGAAGGCTGGAAAAATTTTAAATGAGGAAAAAATAAGACAAATTAAAGATGAAATTGCTATAACTCAAGGTATTTTTTCAAAAACGGAAAGTCCCTTATGGCTACAAACTTGGTATGGCAGGTTAATAATGCAAATGAACCGTTGGAGCATTACAGATGCTATGTTGGTAAGAAGAATAATATTAAATGCTAAAGAAGAAATTAAACAAGGTAAAAAATTTGGAGTAAATATGTGGCGTCTTATTAGAATGTTTTTTACTTATGGAGTGGGGATGTATTTTTATTATCAATTATATAAAGCTGGTTATAAAACAATGGCAAAAATTGTTCGTTCAATGGCTGAAACTTTAAATAATATTATTGAATTAATAACCTTAAAACCTATTGTGGAAATGATAAGAGATAATCCGACAATAAAAGATTTAGCCAGTTTTGCTTATACTATACAAGAATTAACTTTTTATTTATCACCTGCGATTTTTGAAAAACCTAAAAAAATTGAGGTTAAAAAGGGTATAAAGGAAACTTATATTGCGCCAAAGGAAACAATTGAAGATGTGATAGATTTATTTGAATAATAAGGAGGCAATATGGCTGTGTCTAATCAAAATTGCAAAATTATTTATGTGGGAGATGGCTCAACCACAACTTTTTCTTATACTTTTAAGATTTTTGAAGAAACAGATTTAGTGGTAATAAAACAAAATATAAATACAGGACAAAAAACCACATTAATTTTGGGAAGTGATTATACTGTAACAGGGGCTGGACAAGAGGGCGGAGGCAATGTTATTGTCTCCGTTGCCCCTACAACAGAGGAAAGATTAATTATTTTAAGAAACATACCGTTAACTCAACCTTTAGATTATGTTGAAAACGACCCATTTCCTGCGGAAAGCCACGAAAAAGGACTGGATAGATTGACCTTTATTACCCAACAATTGCAGGAACAATTAAACAGAGTGATTTTACAAGATATATCTCAAAATCAACAAATAGAATTTCCTAATCCTTCCGCTGATAAATTGATTGGTTGGAATTCTACTGGAGATAAGTTAGAAAATAAAGATTTACAAAATTTAGGAACTGTTGTAGTTGATACTGACCCAACTTTAAGCAATAATTCTGATAATAATGTTGCCTCGCAAAAAGCGACAAAAAGTTATGTGGATACAAAAGATGCTCAAAATGTAAAACTAACTGGCGACCAAATTATTGGCGGAGTGAAAACTTTTACTTCTATACCAGTTTTACCATCTTCTGACCCTACCGCTGACAATGAAGCAACTAGAAAGGCATATGTAGATGGAAAGTTTGATACTTCTACAGGACACGACCACGACGGCTCAAATAGTAAAATTTTATCCAGCACTTATGCGCCTTTTAAATTGATTGGCGATTATAATATAAATAATCAATCATCTTTTACAATTTCAAATTTAACTCACAGCAAAAAATACC
>JACVJA010000105.1 GCA_015661035.1 Candidatus Calidifonticultor daggyaiensis
ACAAATTAATATTTAAAAAACTTTTAAAAATTTATCTTAATTTTTTATATTTAAATTTTTGTTTTATAAGGTTATTTTATAAAATTATGATAAAATTTTTTTTATTATTCTTTTTAAATACTTTAAAATATAGATTTATTTTTTTAATAGCTACTAATGCTTTTAATAAATTATAAATTTAAATTTTTAATTAAAGTTGGAACGTGCTTTTCCCAGCCTAGAGCTTGAATGTGAACACCAGAACAAATTGGCTTTATTTTAGTTATTAAATCTTGTAATATTTCCAAGCACATTGAAACCTTATCATTTGTTTGTGCCATTTTGTCAATAATTCTTTTTGGAACAAAAATTCCAGGTACATTTTTATTCATATAATTTGCCATTTTTTCAGATTTTAATAGTATTACTCCTATCATTACTGGCACTTTAATATTTAATTTATCCAGCTTTTCCATAAATTTTTCAACTACTTGCTCGTCAAAGACAGCTTGGGTTTGGAAAAATTCAGCACCAGCATCAATTTTCTTTTGCATTTTAATTAATTGTAAATTTAAGGATTCTTCAGTATCTGCACCAGGATTAACAACTGCACCTTTAAAAAATGAAGGTGCACCCTTTAGTTGATTTCCTACTAAATCATATCCTTCTTCTAGCTTGCTAATTGTATATAAAAGTGAAACTGAATCTAAATCATATACAGGTTTTGCTTGAGGGTGGTCGCCTACTGTAACATGGTCTCCCGTCAAAGATAATATATTTTTAATACCCATCACATATGCGCTTAAAACATCAGATTGAAGCGCAAGCCTATTTCTGTCTCTGCAAGTCATTTGAAATATAGGATCATGTCCTAAATCCTTTAAAATATGACACGTTGTAAGGGAGCCAAGTCTCATTACAGAACTTTGAAGGTCAGTCACATTAACTCCATTTACAAGGCCTAAAAGCATACTTGCAGTTTCATAAATTTCTGAGGTATCAACACCCTTTGGTGGACCTATTTCACAAGTTACAGCAAAATCACCTTTTAATAAAGCTTCTTTGAGTGTGGGTTTTAAATTTTTTGTACTTTCTGTCATTAATAACCTCACTTTTTATTAATTATATATAGTTATATAGTTAGATATATATATTAAATTTTAATCTTAAAAATAAAATTAAAGTTAAAATTTGTTTGATTTGTTAAAAGTAATTTGCTTTATTTAAACTGATAGAATATTAATAAATTTTATTAATTTAATCAATAAAACCAAGTTTTTTTAATTGCTTATTTTCACCAATTAATACAACGACATCATCAGGCTGAAATCTATAATTAATATCAGGTGGACTTTTTATCTCATTTTTTGCATTTTTAACTGCAATTACTGTAATGCCATATTTATGCCTTATGTTTAATTCTATAAGATTTTGACCAACAAACATTTTTGGACAAATGATTTCAATGATACTAAAATCTGGACCTAATTCTAAGTAGTCTAAAATATTAGCGCTAACCAAGTTTTTAGCTACTCTTTCACCCATATCTCTTTCAGGGTAAACTATTACATCTGCACCAACTTTTGATAGAATTCTACCTTGTGTTTGTGTACCAGCTTTAGCAATTATTTTTTTTGCTCCTTTTTCTTTTAGTATAAGTGTTGCTAAAATTGAATTTTGAATGTATTTTTCACCAATTGCAACAATTACGGCATCAAAGTCTCTAATGTTTAAAGTTTCTAAAATTTCAGCATCAGTTGCATTACATTTCATTGCATCTGTAATTTCGGCTGCGACTCTTTGAATTCTTTCCTCAGACTGGTCCAATCCTATTACGTTATGACCAATTTTTGTAAGAGTTCTGGCAACACTAGCTCCAAATCTTCCTAAACCTATTATTAAAAATTGCTTTTTCATTTTAGTTTATTATTAATAATATTTTATTTCTTTTAAGTTTTTATTTCGAAAATAACTGTTTATTTTAATATAGTTATTGTAAAGTTATTTTTTAATATTACTTTATATAACTTTAAATAGCTATTTAAATTAAAATAGCTTAACAAATTTACTATATATTTATATTTACTATATATTTATTATCCAATTGTTATACTATCTTCAGGATGAATTATTCTATCCGCAACTCCTCTCATTGCTATAGCTAAAGCCATTGTGCTGATGCCAATTCTACCAATATACATACAAAGTATCAATATAATTTTGCTGGCTGTAGTTAGAGTGGGCGTAATACCAGTGCTTAGTCCAACAGTTCCAAAAGCTGATGTTACTTCAAATAGAGCTTCTGTAAGTGAACATTTTTCAGCTGCAAGAATACCCATAGTTGCTGATAAAATTATAGTTATTGCGGTAAAAGTAATAGTTAAAGCTCTAGAAAAAAGATCATTAGGTAATCTTTTCCTAAACATAATAATTTGGTTGCGCCCTCTTAATGAGCTTAAGGCACCAGCTGTAACTAAAGCAAATGTTGTTGTCTTTATACCACCACCAGTTCCACCTGGTGATGCACCAATGAACATTAAAAATGTTAAGAAAAAAAGTGTATATTGAGTAAAATTACCGGTTTTTAATGTATTAAACCCAGCAGTTCTAGCAGTAATAGAATGAAAAAAACTTGATAGTATTTTTATGCTAATAGACTTATTTTGTAATGTTTGGGGATTGTTGTTTTCAAAAATAAAAAAAAGGGCAGCTCCAACAAGTATTAAAATTGCAGTCATTACAAATACTATTTTAGTATGCAAAGTGAATTTTTTTGTTTTTCTAAAGTTAATAATTTCTGCTAAAACTGGAAACCCTAATCCTCCAAGAATAATTAACATCATTATATTGATATTTATTATAAAATCAGAATTAAACCCTTCAAGATTTTTACTATAAAGGGAAAAACCTGCATTGTTAAAAGCACTTAAACTATGAAATAGACTAAATGTAATAGATGGTCTTAAAGGATAATTATATTTAAAGTGTAGTGTTAAAAACATTATAATTAAACCAAATGTTTCAATAACAGCTGTAACAGCTACAACGATTCCAAAAAATCGTCCTATAGGCAAATGCTGTTTTGGCCCAAAGCTAGAATCTACATAAAATTTATCACTAATATGTATTTTTCTTCCAAGTATTAAGCCAAAAAGTGAACCTATTGTCATGATTCCTAATCCTCCAATTTGTATAAGTAAAAGGATTAAACTTTTACCTAAATCAGTAAAAAATGTTGCTGTATCCTGCACAATAAGTCCGGTAACACAAACTGCTGAAGTTGCTGTAAAAAGTGCATCAATAAAGCTTATTTTACCATTTGTCGTCATTTGTGGTATCATTAATAACAGAGAACTAAAAAGAATTGTTCCTGCAAAGGCAGAAAGTACTTGTATGCCAA
The DNA here is from genome assembly GCA_015661035.1 of Candidatus Calidifonticultor daggyaiensis. Lineage (GTDB taxonomy): Bacteria > Actinomycetota > Humimicrobiia > Humimicrobiales > Humimicrobiaceae > Calidifonticultor > Calidifonticultor daggyaiensis. The sequence goes on from JACVJA010000105.1 coordinate 3,380, forward strand.
TTTTTTTTTGCGTTCTAGATGATATTATGGGGATATCTTTCATAATCTTAAATTAATTTTTGGATATAAATTTTTAAAATAATTTATTTTTTAGTTTGTTTATTTTAATTTTTATTCTTAATCTTAATTTTAATTTAATTTTTTATAAGTTTTATATTTTACTACTTTATTGTTTTTTTTAAATATTTTTTTATTTTTATATTTAATGCAATTTTTATTATTTTTTTATGATTCAGTCTAAATAAAAATATTAAAACTTATGAAAAACTTTCTTCAATAAGTGAATAATAATATAATTAAAATCAAAAAATTTAACAAATATACAAAGTATAACAAATATTAGACATATATGATAAGCAATAAAGAAAAAGGCTTTACAATCATTGAGCATTCATCTGATATTGGGATAAGTGTATGGGCTAAAAATGAAGTAGAACTCTTTGAAGTTTGCGCTTATGCAATGTTTTCTATTATTTGTAATATTAATAAAGTTGAAAAAATTATAGTAAAAAAAATTAGAATCTTTGAAAAGTTAGATTATGATAATAACCGAATTAGTAATAGTTCAAAAAGCTTACTACTTCTTGATGATGCTTTAATTTATTGGCTGGAAAAGCTTCTATATTTGCACGAGATTTATAAACTTTTATTTTCTTATTTTCACATATCAAAATTGGATATAGATAAAACTAAGTTAAAAATATTTGGCATTGCTTGTGGAGAAAAAATAGATCAAAAAAAGCATGAAATTTTTGTTTCAATAAAAGCGCCAACTTATCACATGCTGGAGGTAAAAAAAGATACTATCACTGGACTTTGGTCAGCAAAGGTTATTTTTGACGTTTAAATTTTTTTGGGTTTGTAAAAGTTTTAAAAAAAGAAGGTGATTAAAATGAGCGGATATGATATCAAAAAAATAGATGAATATAAATGGGAGATTTTAAAAAATCAAAGTTTGGGTATGAGAGTACCAGGGATAATTTATGCTAACGAAGAAATACTAGAACATGCAAAAAATGAAAATACAATTCAGCAAGTAATAAATGTTTCTTGCCTGCCAGGAATAGTAAAAGCATCTTTTGCAATGCCTGACATTCATTATGGTTACGGCTTTCCAATTGGTGGAGTTGCTGCAATGGATTTAGAGGAAGGTGTTATATCGCCAGGAGGAGTTGGATTTGATATTTCTTGCGGTGTTAGGCTTTTAAAAACTAATATTGATTATAATGAAATTAAGGAAAAAGTTGAAGATATAATGTATAAGCTTTTTAGTGCAATCCCTAAAGGGGTTGGCAGTAAGGGGAGAATTAAAACTTCAAAAAAAGAACTAGAACAAATATTTCTTCAAGGCGTAAATTGGGCAATTAAAAAGGGTTATGGAGACGAATCAGATAAATTTTTTATTGAAGAAGAAGGGTGTATGCAGGGTGCAAATCCTGATTATGTAAGTAAGCAAGCTTATGACAGAGGCAGTGATCAAGTTGGGAGTTTAGGTTCTGGTAACCATTTTTTGGAGTTACAAAGAGTTACGGATATTTATGATGATTACTGTGCAAAAGTTATGGGAATATATAAGAATCAGATTATGATAATGATACATTCTGGATCAAGGGGTCTTGGGCATCAAGTATGCGGTGATTACACTAAACTTATGCAAAAGACAAGCTATTTTAACAAGCTTAATATTGCTGATAGACAGTTGGCATGTTCACCAATTAATTCAGATGAGGGTAAAAAATATTTTGGTGCTATGGTTTGTGCTGTAAATTATGCTATGGTTAACAGGCATTGTTTAGCTCATTGGGTAAGAATATCATTTGAACAGATATTTTCAAAATCATGGAAAAGTTTAGGAATGTTTTTACTTTATGATGTATCTCATAATATAGCTAAAATTGAAGAATTTAAAATAAATGGTAAAAGAATAAATGTTTGCGTGCATAGAAAAGGAGCTACAAGAGCTTTTGGTCCTGGAAGCATATATATTCCTAAAGAATATAGAGATATTGGCCAGCCAGTAATTATTCCTGGTGACATGGGTCGGTATTCATATATATTGGTTGGTACAAAAAAAGCAATGGACGATTGTTTTGGATCAACTTGTCATGGTGCAGGTAGAATTATAAGCCGTGCTCAGGCAAAAAAGCAAATAAATGCCTCTCAATTAAAAAAAGACTTATTTGAGAATAAAAGAATTATTATACTTGCTGACAGCCCGGCAAGTATTTCAGAAGAGGCTCCACAAGCTTACAAGGATGTTAGTATGGTTGTAGATATTGCTCATAATGCAGGTATTTCGAAAAAGGTAGCAAAACTGGAACCTTTAGGTGTCATAAAAGGTTAAATTTCAATTCTTTATTCATTAATAATATTTTTTGCGCTTATAATATTTATAATATTAATTTTTATTTCTCACTTAAATCTTATATTGTTTTAAATTTTAAATTTTTTAAAAATTAAATAATTTTTTATAAAATTTAAAAA
>JACVJA010000106.1 GCA_015661035.1 Candidatus Calidifonticultor daggyaiensis
TTAAATCCATTAATAAACAATATAATGATGTTTATCAGTAAAAAAATAACAAAAAGAGATATTCATTTTGGATTGGATGCATTACTGTTTACTGGTAATAATTCAATAATGTATTATTGTGTTTTATTAATACCTTTTACAGCATATATTTCATGTAAACTTCCTTATAACAACATTATACCTTCAGCAGATTTGATATTTATACCTTTAATACTTGTTTGGGTAGTAGCTATTTCAAGTGGAAATATATTAAAAACTATTATTTCAGCAATTATTATTATACCGTTGACATTATGGATAAGTAATGATATGTCAAAATTATTTGTAAGTTTCTTTTTAAAATATAATATTGAATTATTAAACCAAGCAAATAACTTCTCAAGTTATAATGCTGGCTCAAATTGGATAATCTGGCTGTTTTACCAAATTATTAAGCCAATAGTAATGATAATAAGCTAATAGTTATAATAAGCTAGTATTAAAGATATAACCTTTATGATGAGCATATAAAAAGTTTATATTCACTTATACCAATAATAAGCTAGTATTAAAGCTGATAATAAACTGACAATAATATAGTTTTATTTATTTATTCGTTCATTCATTTATTTATTTATCATTTACTAATTTACTTACTTATTATTATTTATTTATTCTTTGGTGGGCAACAACCCATTTTCTTCTAAAATTTCAAATATTTTATTTTTGTCAGGAAGTATAGCTTCTCTTACATTTATTATATTTATTTTACATACCCATAAGTTATTACTGCTTGTTATAAAAGGGAAAAAAGAATAACGATTAATAAATTTTTCCCAATCAATATTTATTTTATCTAAAATTTGCAAATTGCTTATATTAAAATCACTTTTTATCGCATCAATTGCTTGTATTATAATTTCTAAAAAGACATTTTTTCTAATCCTTTTTAAGTTTAAAGATGATAATGTTATAAAGATACCATAAATAAAAACCAAAGGCAGTAAAAATAAGTAATATTTATCAACAAACCAAATAATTACTTGCCCCGTTTTTCCTAAAAAAACTTTTAACCATATACTTTCCATTGGATATAAATTTTACTATTCTAAATTTTAAACATCTTTACCAAGTTTTTTAAGAACAGCAATGACATTATCTCTATAACTGCCATTAGGAACAAATTTCTTCTCAAAGAATGCGCCGCCTATTGTAAATCCCCAAACACCTTGCTTAATAGTTTCGTCAAGTCTTTCAAAGCTGTTAATAGAACCAGCAGACACAACAGGTACTTTTACAGCATTTTTTACAGCAAGAACTAATTCATTTACTTTCTCTGGAATAATATACCTATATGCTAATAAATCAAAACCATCTGCACCTTCAGCTTCAATTCTTTTTGCGTCAGCTACAATCTCTTCAATTGTGCCATCAAGTATTGAAGGCCTGTCATAAATTTTGCCACAAAATGGAAAATATTTTATTTTTTTATCAATTATTTTCCATATTGAAGGAAAATAAACTGTTCCCATTAAATAATCAAAACCCATGTCTATTGCCATTTTTGCAGGGCCTAATATCGCCTCTTCTTCATATTCAACCACTTCAAGAAAAGACTGGAAACCTGCTTTGTGAATCTTATCGTTTAAAATCTTCATCTTTTCAGGCTCAAGACCGAGTTCTTTAAATCCAAAAAAATCCACGGGCAAATCTTTTATCTGTTCAAAATATTCAATTGCATCTGGAACTGTCATATCATTTAAAGTAAACATTAAGATTAATTTTGGAACCAATTTATTTTCCCATCCATTTTCCATTTTATTTTTCTCCTGTTTTAAAATATTAATAAATAATTTCTGATTAATGAATAATTTTAAAGTCTTTTATTTTATCATATAAATTAATCCATTGTTTATATTTTTCATCATATTTTTTAAATTTTTTCATGTCTGGTATAAATTCTTTTCCGATTTTTACCCACACTTTTAAAACCTCTTGCAAAGAATTAAATTTTTTAGTTCCATAGCCAGCCAATGCAGCAACAGCCATACATCCAGATTCATCAACATCAATTTTTTGAAATATTTTCCCGGTTATATCTGCTTTTATTTGAAGCCAAGTATCTGATCTTGCACCACCACCTGTAGCCCTAATACAATCAAAATCCACCCCAGCTTCTTTTAACTTCTCCATATTTAATTTTAAATCAAATGTTATCCCTTCAAACATTCCCTTAATTATATCTTCTTTTTTAGTTCTTAATGTCAAACCAAAAATTGAACCAGTAATATCTGGATTATTTCTAGGCGTCTGAGCACCTTCAAAATATGGAAAAAACATAACCGGATATTTTGATTTATTTGCAAGGTCCATTATTACATCATAGACATTTTTATTATTTTTTACTGCAATTTCTTTTTCCTCACAAGCAAAATTATCTCTATACCACTTAAAAAGTACACCACCACAATAATTAATAGTCATTGTGATAAACAGGTTATCAATAGCATGATTACAAAAAGCATATCCATAATCCATCATTTTTTTATCTTTTACTGGGCTGGTAAAGCAAACCTGCATAACCTCCATAGTTCCTGTCCCAATGGATGCCATTTGCCCCCTTACAACACCTGAACCTAAAGCTGCGCATATTTGGTCAAAACCACCAGTAACAACTTTGACTGGTTTTTTAAAACCTAACTTTTCAGAAAGTTTTTTATCTACAACTCCTATTTCTGTTCCAGAAAGCACAACTTTTGGAAGCAAACTTATATCAACTTGGACTTTATCAAGTATTTCTTTAGAATATTTCTTACTAATAATATCAAAAGCTAATGTTCTACTTGTGACAGAGTAATCAGAAATTGGCTCAACACCTAAGTTAAAAAAAACAAATTCTTCCCAGCATAAAAATTTATATGTATTTTCATATATGTCAGGCCTATTATTTTTAAACCATATAATTTTATTTAAAGGATATAAATTTGAAGGAGGCTGGCCAGTAATTTCATAAATTTTTTCTGCACCTATTAATTGGCAAATCCAATCATTTTCTTTATAGCCTCTAGTATCCATTGCCATAATTGTGTTATAAAGCGGTTTTCCATTTCTATCCACAGGCATCACTTCATCACCTGATACTGAAATACTTAAAGCTTCAATTGGGTCTTTTTTAATAGATTCAAAACTATTAAGTTCTTTTATATTTTCAAATAAGGAATTTAAAACTTTTTCTTGCTCTAGTTCAACAACACCTTTTTTAGGCATATAAAGTTCATATTCTCTATAAGTTTTACCAAGAGCTTTCCCTTCTTCATTATATGCAACACATTTTATACCTGTGGTTCCCAAATCTATACCAAGAAGACTCAAAGTTTACCTCCTAAAAAGTAAAGTTTTTTTCTTTAGTATAATCCAATATAAATTTTATCGGAACTCTTGAATTATATATACTAATTATCTGATTTTAACCTCTTTATAATTTGGTTAGTCAACTCTTCAATTAATTTTTGGTAATCATTAAACTTATTATTTTCATAAGATTTATTGCTAAAAGACATAAATTTGGACCTATAATCAGAATTTTTTATATAAGCGGAATCTAATAAAAGGCTGCAAACATTTGTTTGAAATGAACAAATGTTTACACTTCTAAATGCTTTAAGCCTATCTTCTATCATTTCTTTATAACCTGTACGTATTTCATTTACCAATATTGAAAGGTCTGGTGAATCTTTACTTATCAGCTCTTTTAATTTTTTAACTGCAAGAGTTGAAACTCTTGTATAAACTGAAGCTTTATTAATTCCTAAATCAATTGCTTGTCCTATAATACTATCATCTACACCAGAACCACCATGTAAAGACAAATAGCAATTCGTAAGGTCTTTTATTTGTTTTAACATTTCTAAATTTAAAGTTGCTTTTTGTTCGGTTAAGCCATGAATAGAACCTATTGCTGGGGCTAATATATCAACTCCAGTTTTTTCAACAAATTCTACTGCCATTTTAGCATTTGTCAGGTTTGCTTCAGCGCTTCCTTCATCAAGTCCAGCTCTTGTTATATAGCCAACCTCTGCTTCCAGCAGCAAACCAACACTATGAACAATGTCAGCAACTTGTTTTGTTCTTTTTATTTTTTCCTCAAAGCTTATATCAACTGGTCCATCATACATAAGTGATGTAAACCCGTATTTAATTGCATTGATAATTGAAGATACCTCTGTTGCATGGTCTAAATGTAAAATTATTGGAACATTTACTTTATTTGAAATATCTTTTACTAAATTAGAAAATGTTTCAAGGTCACTATATTTTAACTGCTGTTCATAAACTGCACAAACAATTGGTGTTTTTAAATTAATAGCTGCCTCTACTGCGCCTTCTAATGTTTCTAAATTAAAAACATTAAAGCACCCAAGACAATATTTATTTTTTCTTGCATCCTCTAAAAAAGGTTTTAAACTTGCTATTGGCATAATAATCCTTTATTTCTTATATTATTTATTGAAATTTATATATTTTTTAATTTTAAAGTATTGTTTTTTATTGCCATTTAATTTGTTAAAATAAATAAGCAAAAACTTTGCATTCTAATTATTATAAAATTATTATAATAATATTTAAAATTAAAGCTATAAATTTCTAACTCTGTCAAGCCATTTTAAAAGTTCATCATTAGAATCAAGCCTAAATATTTCAATACCTGCTTGCAAACATGCATAAGAAAGCTCTTTTAAATAATTGCCAAAAACTGCAACTAAATGATTAGCACCAAGTGCCTGAATAAAAAGCTGTTGGTCGCTATTTATTTTAACAGCAGTATGCGGCCAAGTTTTACCATAATAAAATTTATTTTTTATATTTTCATCAATATTTATAGTATTACCAATACCTGCCAGCATAAAATATTTTCCTTTTGATCTAACAAGCCGAGCTATTGTAACCTCTCCAGCTGGACAATAATATCCAACTGCTGCACCTGATATACCCTCACAGTTTGCCTCAAGGGTCAGATTTTTTAATATTTCAGAAGTTTTACAAGATTTACAAGCATATTGAATAGAGGAAGCACCACAGTTGGAAATAATAAAATAATCCTTTCCTATAAAACTTACATCACCAAATAGACTAGGTTTACCATTATTTATGTTTGATAAAAGAACCATTGTAATTAGTCCCTTCACATCACCCTCACAAATTGTGTTTATGGCTTCTTTTTGGCCTTCACTATCTTCATCATGTGGAATAAAAGCAGGTAAAAAACAAGGGTCAACTCCATATATATCTGATAATTCATCAAAACATTTAACAGATACCCCTGAAATATTTTTATTAAAACTTTTTATCCTATCTTTTGCTGAAAAATATAGAGCTGCCTGCTTTTTTAATACATTAGGAGTAAAAATTTTATCATCAAAATTTAATTTGGCATTTCCAGATTTTAGCCATTCTATGAAATGTTCAATTCTTTTAGGCTCAATATTTTGAGCACCTTTAATTAAAACATATTGATCTTCAATTATTATATCATCTAAAATAAAAGACTTTAGTTTAGGGTAATCATCTTGTAAATATTCCATTCTTAAAGCATATGACCCACCCCATAATATAAAACTTGTCCTTTTAATCTTCTCGTAAGCACAAACACCTTTTATCCATGATAAAACACCGTTCAAATCACCATAAAATCTTTCATGTACTTGTGAAGCTCTATTTGGTGAATTTTCCCAAAGTGATGCACCTGCTGCAGTAATAAGGCAAGTTGCAGCCCAAGATGGATCCTCATCAGAATATAACAAAATTGGTTTATTTAAAGCCCTAGAAATTTCAACAACAAACATAGGCTCAGACCAATGCCAGCACCC
>JACVJA010000107.1 GCA_015661035.1 Candidatus Calidifonticultor daggyaiensis
TTAAAACTTTAATAAATTGTAGGAAATTTTAAAAAGGTGATTATATGAGAATTAGAATCGTTCTTTTAATATTAGCTATAATTTTTGGAATTGCTGCAGTTATTGGGGTAATGATTTATATTGGTAATGTTAAGGCCTCAATACAACATGAAGAAGAATTAGTTAAGGTTGCAGTTGCTGCTCAAAATATATCAAAGGAAATCAAAGTTTCTGATATTATTGAAAAAAAATTCTTTGAAATAAAAGAAATGCCAAGAAAATATCTTGTAGAAGGTGCACTAAATTCAATTGAAGATTATAAAGATTATATTACTAAAGTAAGTATTAAAAAAGGCGAGCAATTTACTGCTGATAAATTTGGAAAAGTTGAAGATATTAGAGCTGCTTTTGCTGTACCCCAAGGATATATTGCTATTTCAATTCCTTATGATGAAATAAGGGGGGTGTCAAATCTTATAAATGTTGGAGATAAAGTAAATGTTATTGCAACTTTTGCTCCTTCTGAAGGAGATCTTACTCTTTTAAATAAGGATATAGTTGCAGAAAAACTTTTGGATATTAGTCAATCAGAGACTAACCAAAATCAAATTTCTACTGAACCAAGCACTTCCTGGTTTCCTTCTGAAAGCCTTATGGAAAAAGATAATTATATAGTTTTTCCACAGACTAAAGTTTTATTATGGAATGTGGAAGTTTTATATATCGGGTCAAAAATAGTATCTGCAGTTGGAGATAAAAGTAGTCAAAGTGATTTTTCAACTAAAAATCAGAGTTCGATACAGCAAGAATTAAAGACAGTTACACTTGCTTTAACACCAGAACAGGCAGAAAAACTTGTTTTTTCTGAAGAGCTTGGAAGAGTTTGGCTTGCATTAGTTCCAGCTGAAGGCATAGAAGAAAAAGAAACCCCAGGCAGGACATATTTAAATATATTAGATCAATAAAAAAGAATTGAACCATAGTGCAGATTTATTTAGTAATTTAATAGTATATATTAGCTTAATTTTCTAAATAAAAGAATTTTTCTACTTAATAAAGGTAGCTAAATGAAAATAGCTGAATAAAACCAGTGAATAAAATCAGGAGAATAGAATGAATAAGGTACCAGTAGCAGTTATTGAAAAAGATAAAATAATAATAGACAGGATTCTTTCTGTTTTAGAACTTTATAATGATATTGGTAAAATTAAATATTCAAATGATGTTTATGATTTGGAATTAGTTTTAAATAAGAAAGAACCAATAATAGTAATTATTGGTCCAAGTTTTTCATTAAAAGATTTAAAAGAATTGTTAATAAAATATACTGGCTCATTAAATTATGTAAGAATTATTCTTCTTGCAGATTCAGTAAATACGGAGCTTTTAAAAGCAGCATTAAAATTAAATATTCATGATATCTTAGAATATCCAATTCAGGATAAGGATTTAAGGGAATCATTTAAAAGAGTATTTGGAATTTTTGAAGCAATTTTTCAAACTAATACAAAAGAAATTAAGGAAAGTAAAAAAATAATATTTTTTAGCACAAAAGGTGGAAGCGGGAATACTTTTTTAACTGTAAATTTTGCTATAGCTTTAAAGCAGAGATTGAAAAAACAAGTAATAATTTATGATTTAAATTACCAGTTTGGCGATGTTGCTTTAATGCTTAACATTTTTCCAAGAAATACTATTTTTGATTTAATGACTTTAAATAAGTTTGATATGGATTCAATAAATGTTTTTTTAATAGAACACAATAGTGGTGTAAAGATATTACCAGCACCAGTTGACCCTACTCAAGGGGAAGCTATCAAACTTGAAGTATCAAATAAAGTTTTTTTAAATTTAGCAAATCTTTCTGATTATTTAATAATTGACTCACCATTAGGTTTTACTGATGAAATTTTAGCTTTTTTAGAAAATATTGATTATATTTTTTTAGTTGCTACTAAAGATGTTCCAAGTATAAAAAATTTAAAAATTTGCCTCCAAATTTTAGAAAGACTTTCTTTTCCTAAAGATAATATTTTTGTTGTTTTAAATAGAGCTGACAGTAAAGTTGATATAGAAATAGATGAAATTGAAAAAACAATTCAGAGAGCAATAGATATTAAAATTCCTAGTGATAGAATTGTTCCAATAAGTGTAAATAAAGGTATCCCAACAGTCATTAGTGCACCGCGTCTGCCTGTTAGTAAAAGTATTTTTAAAATGGTAGATTTTTTTGAAGCTAATGAGAAAGAAATCTTAGAAAAAGAAAAAATCAAAAAAGGAGAATGATAAGAGATGGGTTTGCAGGACAGAATAGAAAAATTAAGTGAAAATCCAAAAAATATTTTAACTCTTAATGATTCAACACTTTCTTTAAGAAATAAAAGAATAGAAGAAATAAAAAAGAATATACATTTAAAATTAATAGAAGAGTTATCTGATTTGATTTTTAAAAAAAATATTTCAGATAATGAATTAAAATCTAAAGTTTCTGGCAGTGCACAAAGACTTGTTTTTGAAAATGACTTTCCTTTAACTCATGAAGAGAGAAATAAGATTATTACAGAAATCACCAATGATATTGTTGGATATGGTCCAATTGAAGAGTTTTTAAAGGATAGAGATGTTACTGAGATAATGGTAAATAATTACAATAATATTTATATAGAAAAATATGGAAAGATATATAAAACAGATAAAGTATTTGTAGATGAAAATCATTTGTTAAGAATAATTGATAAAATAGTAAGCAGAATAGGCAGGAGGGTAGATGAAGCTTCTCCTTATGTTGATGCGCGGCTTCCAGATGGCTCAAGAGTAAATATTATAATTCCACCACTGTCTTTAATTGGTCCTGTAATGACAATTAGGAAATTTCCAGCAGACCCTTTTACTGCAGAAGACTTAATAAAAATGGGAACATTTACAAGAAATGTTGTTGAGTTTTTAAAAGCTTGTGTTAAAGGACGAATCAATATACTAATTTCAGGTGGGACTGGAACAGGTAAAACTACATTGTTAAATGTAGTTTCATCGTTTTTACCTTCTGATGAGAGGATTATTACAATAGAAGATGCAGCTGAACTTCAACTTCATCAAGAGCATGTTATAAGACTTGAATCAAGGCCACCAAATATTGAAGGCAAGGGCACTGTAACCATTAGAGATTTAGTAAGAAATGCACTAAGAATGCGACCTGATAGGATTGTCGTTGGAGAGGTTCGTGGTGGTGAAGCTCTGGATATGCTTCAGGCAATGAACACTGGTCATGATGGAAGTTTAAGCACAGTTCATGCAAACTCACCAAGAGATGTTTTATCTAGACTTGAGACAATGGTTCTAATGGCAGGAGTTGATTTACCGGTTAGAGCAATAAGAGAACAAATATCATCTGCTATAAACTTAATAGTTCATATGAGCCGACTTAAAGATGGAACAAGAAAAGTTGTAAAAATATCAGAAATACAAGGGATGGAAGGGGAAATTATAACAATGCAGGATTTATTTGTATTTGATTTTTCAGAAGGTTTAGATTCACATGGAAGATTTAAAGGCAGTCTAAAAGCTACGGGATTAAGACCAAAATTTATAACAAGACTTCATGATCTTGGTATTGATTTATCCCCTGCAGTTTTTGCAGAAATTTCTTAGTTTTTAAAAAAGCATTTGAAAGGGTATAGGTCTGTGTTTAAAAGAGGTGTATTAAAATGAGAATTAAGTCAAAATCAAGATATTTAATTACATTTTTAATTCTTTCTTTATTAGTTATTTTAACACTACTACTTTTTATATTTCCTAGGCTAATTTTTGGTCAAGGGCATAAAGAGTATAACTATAATATTAAAGAAAATAATATTAAAGAACAAAATAATATTGATGTTAATTATAATTCTTTTATTTATTCTGAAACAGGCAAAAGCTATATAAAAGAAATTGATGTAGCAGGTTTTCCAAATGTAAATATATATTTAAGTATTCAGAAAAAAATTGATAGCTTAGAAGCTGATAAAATCAAAATTGTTGAAAATAATAAAGAGATAGAAAAAGTTAACGTTGAAAAAATAAGCCAAACTTCAGAACCAATTAGTATCTCACTTGTTATTGATACAAGTGGCAGTATGAAAGGTCAACCAATAAAGGATGCGATAGAGTCTGCCTCTTCTTTTATTGATAAATTGAGAGAGATTGATAAACTTTCAATTATTGGTTTTTCAGAAAGTCCTACTGTTTTTTCTTCATTTAGTTCAGATAAAGAAAGGTTAAAAAAATCATTAACTGAAATTCAAGCAAATGGAGAAACAGCTTTATTTGATGGGATTATTAGAGCTATTGAACAGTTTGAAATTCAAAAGGATTTAAAACACAAGTTTATAATTGTTTTATCAGACGGTGCTGATACTGTAAGTAGAAGTGGTATAGAAGATGTTATAAAGATGGCAAACGATAATGGTATTACGATTTATTGTATAGGGCTTGTATCAAATGAATATAAACCTGAAAGTATTAAAAGTATTGCTCAAAGTACTGGGGGTTATTTACTTTTAACTTCTGAATCTACTCAGTTAAAAGGTTTATATGATGTTGTTGAAAAACAGATAAAAAGTCTTTATAAAATAAGCTATAAAAGTCTTTCAATAAATGAACAAAAAATAGATTTAAAAATTTTAATAAATACATCTAATTATATTGATTCATTTAAAGCTTCTTACGAAAATCCTTTTGCAAAATTTTCTCCTAGTCAAACAGAAAGTATAAAAAAAACAACAATTTCAATTGCAAATGTTTTAATTATAGATATTTGGTGGATTAGATTATTGATTTTGGTTTTTACATTTCTTGCTGCAACATTATTTATTTACTCTATTTCAACTTCTTTTATACCCGAAAAACAAGTACCGCTGAGTGCAAAGAATTATTATTTATATAATATAGCCACTGAAGGTTCTGAGATTAAAGAGCTGCAAAAAAAACCAAGATTTAAACTTTTCTCTATTTTTTCCAGAAAAAAGCAAAAAAAGCTTGAGAAGAAGGGTTACTCTTATATTTTTGATGAAAAATTAAAAAGAGCAGGTATTAATTTATCTGGTTCAAAATTTATGGTTACTCATATAATTATAGTAATTTTAGCAACCGTAGTTTTTTTTGCTCTCACAAAAAATTTGATTTTAACATTGTTTGTTGTAATTTTAATAATCTTTTTGCCTTTTATTTATATTAATATTAAGATTGGCCAAAAATTAAAAAAGTTTAACGAACAACTTCCTGATACTCTACAGCTGATAGCTGGAGCATTAAAGGCAGGTTATAGTCTAAGCCAATCGTTATTTATGGTAACAAAAGAAACAAAACCACCAATTTCTGATGAATTTAAGATTGTTTTAAATGAGATAAGAATGGGGCTTTCTGAAAAAGATGCTTTAGATAATATGGCAAAAAGAATAGATAGTGAGCTTTTTAATTGGGTTGTGCTTGCTATTAATATACAAAGAGAAGTTGGTGGGAATTTGGCTGAAATAATGGATATAATAGCTGAGACGATAAGAGAAAAAGAAAGAATTTTAAGACAAATAAAATCACTTACAGCTGAAGGAAAACTATCAGCGTATGTATTAATTGGACTTCCAATAATTTTAGGGTTAATTCTTTCTATTATTAATAGGCAGTATATTAGTGTTTTATTTACAACTAAGACAGGTTTTATACTATTAGGTTTGGCAGCATTCTTAATGATAATTGGTATTGTTTGGATAATAAAAATAGTAAAAATAGAATATTAATAAAAAATTAAATGAATATAAATATTTTAGATATAATTTTGAGAAATAATACTTAGATATAATAAAAAGAGGTGAAAAAATTATGTTT
>JACVJA010000108.1 GCA_015661035.1 Candidatus Calidifonticultor daggyaiensis
TTACCATTTCCTTTGCAATTAATGAACAGTTTATACCCAAAGTTGTTAAATTTTTTGTGCATTGTAATAAAATTAGAGGTTTTTCATTAGCAACATTAAAAAGAATTAAAAATAAATCCCTGTTTTTTAATTTATAGCCGTTAATTAGCTCATCTCCAATTATACCCATATTTTTAGTATCTATTTTTGTTTTAAAGTTCGATTTTTTAAAATCAAAAAACCATATATCTATATTATTAATACTTTTCTTTATCGAATTATTAATTACTTCATTTACTAATGCCTTTATTTGCAATTGTAAAAATTCTTCATTTAATTTTTTATAACTTTCTTTTAATGCTTTTATTTTTTCTAAAACATTTTCATATTCAGACTCTAGCTCAATAGTAATATTTTTAAATATTTTATAGATATTATCAAAATAATTAAAAGCATGCATTCCAGTAATTGCTTCAATCCTTCTAATATTTTGTCCAATACTTGTATCTGATAAAATTTTAAATAACCCTATCTCTCCTGTTCTTTTTACATGAATTCCACCACATAATTCTCTTGAATAATCATCTATTTCTACAACTCTAACAAATTTCTTGTATTTTTCATCAAATAATGCTATTGCTCCAATTTCTTTAGCATATTCTAAAGTTGTTTCAAAACATCTTACAATATCATTTTGTTGTATTTTTTCGTTAATAATCTTTTCTATTTTTTTAATTTGTTCAATTGTTGGTGCAAAATTAGCGGTATAATCAAATCTAAATCTATCATTTGCAACATATGATCCTGCTTGATTTATATCTTTACTTAATACTGTTTTTAAAGCCCAATGCAATATATGTGTTGCTGTGTGATTTTTACTAACATCCTTTCTGAATACAAAATCAACCTCTGCTGAAACTTTATCATTAATATTAAAAGTGCCTTTAATAACCTTACCCTTATGTATTATTAACCCTTCAACTGGCATTAACGTATTTTCAACTAAAAATAAAGAATCTTGTGATTTTATTACCCCTTTATCACCAATAGCACCGCCTCTTTGAGCATAAAATGGTGTTTTATCAATAATAACCTCACCAATTTCTCCTTCAATTAGTTTACTTGCTAATAAAGCATTTTCATCGCTTTCATATTTTAAAAGATTAAGAATTTTTGCCTCACTTTTATTTTCTGTATATCCTGAAAATTCAAAAGTTTTATTTTTTATTATTGATTTATAGATATTTATTTTTTTATCTATTTTTTTATTAAATAAAGATTTATTTTTGGATTTTTGCGAGTGCAGTTTTATATATTCATTTAATTTGGTAAAATCTAAACTTATACCATTTTCTTTTAATATTTCAGTGGTTAATTCTATTGGAAAACCATAAGTCTCATAAAGCTTAAATACATCCTCAGAATTAATAATATTTTTATTTTCTTCTTTAAGTCTTGAAATAATTTCATTTAAAAGCTTAGTTCCTTGATTTAACGTTTGATAAAATTTTCTTTCCTCATTGTCTAAGATTTCAAATATATTTGATTTTTTTTCTGCTAATTCTGGATAAACATTTTTATAATTTTCTATAACTATATTAGAAAGTTTGTTTAAAAAAATATTATCAATATTAATTAATTTTGCAAATCTAATTGCCCTTCTAATTATTCTTCTAAGAATATACCCCCTTGCTTCATTTGATGGAAAGACGCCGTCTGCAATTAAAAAAGTCATTGCCCTTGAATGGTCTGCAATTATTTTAATACATTTATTAACCTCAATAATATTCTTAACACTATTAATATTTGTATTGCTCTTATCATTGGAAAATAATACCAATTTCTTATTTGATAAATTTTCTATTTCATGTACTATTTCTTTAAATAGATAAGTATCAAATACTGAAGGGTTACCATTTAATACAGCAGCTATTCGTTCTAACCCCATGCCAGTATCAATATTTTTATTTGGTAGTTCTTCAAAACTTTTCCCATTAAAATTATATTGTGTAAAAACAAGATTCCAAATTTCTAAAAACCTGCCACAACCACAACTAGGAGAACAATTACTTTTTTTGCAGCCAAAATTTGGCCCAAAATCATAATAAATTTCTGTACATGGACCACATGGTCCAGTATCTCCAGCAGGGCCCCAGAAATTTTCACTTCTCCCAAATTTAAAAATTTTATCTTCAGGAATACCCCATTTTTTCCATAAATTTATTGCTTCTATGTCAGCTGGTATTTCATTATCCCCAGCAAAAACTCCAACAGAGATCTTGGGTATTGGTATATTTAAAACATTTAAAATAAAATCCATAGCATATTGTATAGCTTTTTCCTTAAAATAATCTGCAAAGGCAAAATTGCCCAACATTTCAAAAAAAGTCAAATGTTGGTCAGTATAACCTACTTTTTCAATATCACTTGTCCTAAAACACTTTTGTACTGTAGCTATTCTAGATTTTGGAGGTTTTTCGATTCCTAAATAATAAGGTTTAAATTGCTGCATTCCAGCTGTTGTTAAAAGCACACTTGGGTCATTTTCTGGAATCAGACTAGATGAGGGTAAAATTAAATGGTCGTTTTTTTTAAAATATTCTAAAAATATTTTTCTGACATCCATTTAGGATTTCCCTTCAAACATTTTATTTTCTTATAAATATTTTCTTATAAATAAAATGATACTCCGTTTTTCCGTAATTAATAGAGGTTTTTTATATGCCCGACCCCAAAATATAGAGTGCTCTCCTGTTTGCTTTATAAGTCCCGTAAACTAACGGGCATTTATGCTGCAAACCAAGTTTGAGCATATAATGTAATTTTGTTGGCACAAAAATTAACCATAATTACGAGAAAAACAGAGTATCAATATTATATTATCATAAATTATTTCTTTATTCAATTTTAAAAGACTATTTGTTTTCCAGACCTTTATCTACTTTTATAGATAACTCTTTTAGTTGATATTCTAAAACTTCACTTGGAGAATCAGTCATCATACATGTTGCAGACTGCGTTTTTGGAAAAGCAATTACTTCTCTAATGCTTTCAGCCTGAGCAATTAACATTACCAGTCTATCCATTCCTATTGCAATTCCACCATGAGGAGGTGCTCCATATTCTAAAGCTCTTATAAAAAATCCAAAATTACTTTCTATTGTATTATCGTTAAAACCCAAAACTTTAAAAACTTTTTTCTGTAAATTGATATCGTTTATACGAATAGAACCACCGCCAATCTCATTGCCATTTAATACTATATCATAAGCAAGTGAGATTACTTTTTTAGGGTCAGTTTCAAGGAATTTTTCAGTTTCTGGCGTAGGCCGTGTAAATGGATGATGCATAGTAGTATATCGTTTCTCTTGTTCATCCCACTCAAACATCGGAAAATTTAAGATCCATGAAAATTTATATTTTTCATAATCTATAAGTTGAAGTTTATTTGCAAGAAATGCTCTAATTGCTCCTAAAGATTGACAAGCAACTAAGAAATCATCGGCAACAATTAAAAGCAAATTACCTTTTTTTAAATTTAATTTCTTTATGAGTTGTAATTTTTCTTCATTGGTTATAAATTTAGAAATAGGAGAAACTAAATTAAAGTCATCTTCTACTCTAGCCCATATTAATCCACCGGCTTTATACTGTTTTGCAATTAAAATTAAATCATCTAAATCTTTTCTAGAAAATTTATTATAATCATCTACTACTAAACATTTAATAAAACCCTTTTTATTTATAACATTTATAAAAATATTAAAGCTTGTATTTTTAAATACTTCAGTTATATCTTCTATATTAAGACTATATCTTAGATCAGGTTTATCAGAGCCATATTTTTCCATACTTTCTTTCCAAGAAAACCTTTCAAAAGTAAAAGATTGATTAAAACCTAAAGCCTCTATAAAAATAACTTTTAATAAGTTCTCAACCAGAGTAATAACGTCTTCTATTTCAACAAAAGACATCTCTAAATCAATTTGAGTAAATTCTGGCTGTCTATCTGCTCTTAAATCCTCATCTCTAAAGCATCTTGCAATTTGATATATCCTATCAAATCCAGAAAACATTAAAATTTGTTTAAAAAGCTGTGGAGATTGTGGTAAGGCATAAAATTTTCCTGGATTTAATCGAGACGGAACTAAGAAGTCTCTAGCACCTTCAGGTGTACTTTTTGCTAGAATTGGGGTCTCAACTTCAATAAAACCTTGTGAATTTAAAAAATCCCGGGTTATAGTATTTATTTTGCTTCTTAATCTTAAGTTTCTCTGCATTTCATCAGACCTTAAGTCTATAAACCTGTATTTTAACTTAGTTAATTCATCAACTTTTTCCCTCTGGTCTACAAAAAAAGGAGGGGTTTTTGAACAACTTAATATCTTTAATTCATCCGCAAAAATTTCAATTTCTCCGGTGGTTAATTGTTCGTTAACTGTATCTTTAGATCTTGCACAAACTTTACCCTCAACTAATACTATAAATTCATTTCTTAGTTTTTTTGCCTTGCTGTATACTTGAGGGTTATAATTATGATCAAATACAACTTGGACTATTCCAGAAAAATCTCTTAAATCAATAAAAATAATCTTTCCATGGTCTCTTCTTTTATTTACCCAACCACAAATTTTAACTTTTTTTTCTAAAAAACCTTTACATAATTCGCCACAAAGATTTGTTCTTAAGGATGTCTTAAATTTATCAAAATATGCTTTTTGAAATAATAATTTATCAATTTCAGTCATTAAAAACCTCTTATTTTATTAGATTAACATTTTATCCAAAATTTCTTTAATTTTAATTTTATCTAAACTCCAATCAATTGAAAATTGACTAAAATTTTTTATATCTTTTATATTTATGACTTTATTATTAAATTCATTTTCTCCAACAAAAACAATATGTGAAAATACCCCTTTTTGAGCATTTTTAATATGGCTTTCAATTGATTTTTTACCGTAGGAAATATCAGCAATAATATTAAAGCTTCTTAATGTCAATAAAATTTCAAGGGAAAAGGGTTCAAATTTTTTATCCAATATTGCAATTAAAATCTTTTTATCATTTTTCTCAGATACATTTAAATCTAATCCTAATTGTTTTATTAATATTATCGTTCTATCTAATCCAATTGCAAAGCCAACTGCAGGTATCGGTGGACCTCCAAATTGTTCAATTAGATTATCATACCTTCCGCCGCCCCCTAATGCATTTTGAACACTTGCTAAATCCTTTGAAATTATTTCAAATATTGTTCGCGTATAATAATCAAATCCCCTTACAAGCTCATGTTTAATTTCATACTTTAAATTAAATAATCCCAAATAATTTCTGACTTCTAAAAAATGTGCTTTGCAGTTATTACATAAAAAGTCATAAATACTAGGAACACTTTTTATAATGTTTTTACAATTTTCAATTTTACAATCAAAAATTCTTAATGGATTTTTCTCATATCTTTCTTTGCAGTCGTCACACAAATACTCAAAATCTTTTTTTAATTTATCTTTAAAAATTTTTACATACTCTTTTCTACAGACTTTGCACCCCACACTATTAATTAATAACTTAAGATTTGTAAAACCTATATTTTTAAAAATGGTGTTTAATAACAAAATTATTTCTGCATCAATTAAAGGATTGTCTTGCCCTATTGCTTCTACTCCAATTTGCCAAAATTCCCTCATTCTGCCCTTTTGTGGTCTTTCATACCTAAACATATTTTCAATATAAAAAAGCTTTAAAGGATTATATAAATTATACAATTTATGTTCAATTACTGCCCTTACTATGGGTGCAGTACCTTCTGGTCTTAAAGTAATAGATCTGCCTTTTTTATCAAGAAATGTAT
>JACVJA010000109.1 GCA_015661035.1 Candidatus Calidifonticultor daggyaiensis
TTTTTTCAGCTTTTTTTAATATTTTAATTTTTTTAAAATAATAGTTAATTACAATAGTTAATAATATATCATAAAACACCGTATTTTTGATAAATTATTTATCAGCTAATTTTGATAAATAGCTAATTATAACTAATAACAGATAAAACTAAACCTTAAATTTTAAATTTACTATTAATTCTTCACCAATAAAATCATTTATTTTTTTTAAAATTTGTCTTGAGAGCAGATTTAATTCATTTGCCCATATTGGACTTGCAGCCTTTACGTATAAAACATTATCATATAATTTTACTGGTTTTGATTTTTTAGCAATATCTACACCCACGATATCTTTCCAATGGTTAAAAATGCTGTATTTTTTTAAATTCTCATTTAATTTACTATCTGATATTAAATCATTAATTATAGAATTTAAATCTTTTGCATTTTCTACTAAATTTTTTTTATATCCTTGCAAATTTTTATACTACTTCCTAAATCTTTTGTTTATCCGTTAAAATTATTCATTTAAATCAATTGAAACATTAGATTATTTAAATTTGTATAGTTGAGATAGGTGTTAAAATAGACATTAAAATAAATTCAGAAATGTCCATTGATTTAATTTTTGAACCTTCTTTTTTTAAGGCAGAAGCAATAGTTCTTACACATTGCTGGCAAGCTGTAACTACAATATCCGCCCCAGTTTGTATTATTTGCTTAGCTTTTAATTTTGCAATTTTTTCTGATAATTTAGGATCTACTGCTTCTAAATTTCCGCCACCTCCACAGCATGTTGCATTTTCTTTTGACTCTTCAAGCTCAACAAACTTTACTTTTGGAACCATCTTTATTAAATTTCTTGGCTGATCATAAATTCCTGAATTTCTGCCCAAGTCACATGGGTCATGATAGGTAACCACTGAATTGACTGGTTTTAATTTCAACTCTCTATTTAATGCAAGTTTATATAAATACTCAACCAAATGAAGTACCTCAAAATTCATTTTAATGCCCAAATTCAGTTCTTTATAAGTATGAGTCCACATATGATAGCATGATGGGCAAGAGGTTATTAAATATTTTGCACCAGTACTGTTTACTTTTTCAATATTATGATTTGCAAAATCTATAAAATCCTTCTTAAAACCAGCACTTAAAAGCGGAAAACCGCAACACCATTCGTCATCGCCAAGCAAACCAAAATCAACTTTTGCAATATTAAAAATTTGTATAACCGAACGAGGAATTTTAAATACTCTTGGAGAAAAGGATGAAACACAACCAACAAAGTAAATAATATCAGCTTTATCTTTAATATAATTATTTTCTTTAGCTTCAGGTAAAGCTTCTAACCATTTTGCCCTACCTTCATTGGTATCAAAAGAAATATTATAA
This sequence comes from Candidatus Calidifonticultor daggyaiensis, assembly GCA_015661035.1. Taxonomy (GTDB): domain Bacteria; phylum Actinomycetota; class Humimicrobiia; order Humimicrobiales; family Humimicrobiaceae; genus Calidifonticultor; species Calidifonticultor daggyaiensis. The sequence goes on from JACVJA010000109.1 coordinate 1,381, forward strand.
GATTTTTTAAGCCTATCTCTTAAAAAAACTAAAGATTGAGGAACTTTTCGTTCTTTTGCCAAATCATCTCTTAAGGATATCCAAAGATTATGTAAATCAATGTTTACCGGACAATCAACCTCGCACTTTGAACACAATGTACATTGAAAAGCAGCTTTTTGAAGCTTCTCTAAATCCTTTTCTGTAAAATATTTTTTCCCTAAAAATTTGCCCCAAATAGTATCTTTTTTAATCTTTTTTCTTAAAAGCTCGATTTTTTTTGCAGGTGTTATTTCTAAGTCAGTAGCTGCATTATATGCTGAGCACAAAGTACTACAATGGCCACACCTTGTACAAGACTCTATATTAAATAAATCCTTGATTGTATAGCTATTCTTTGTCATTTTATGTAATTTCTAGCTCAAATTAATAATGATAAATAAAAAAAATTGATAAATAACAATTAAAAAATTATCAAATAATACTAATATAAATACTAATATATTAATAATGATATTTTCACTAATGATATTTTAACCATATTTATTGATATTTTAACCACATTTATAAAAATAAGTTAACTAAATTAATAATTATATGTTAACGATAAACTAGTGACATTTATAAATTAATACTAATAATATTATTTATTCGCCAATAATATATTTATTAATTTATTATATGGTTTATTTTATCTTAATTATTTTTTAAAATTTTCTTTTTTTCCAAAATATTTATTACACTTGCTACTGGGCTAAAAAGAGCGTGAGCAAATTTGCTAAATGGAATATATACAAAAGCAAGCCAAATAAAAGTAACATGTATATGCCAAAAAGTTTTATAAGTATTTACCCAAGCATTTAAGTCTACTTGTACAAAACCTGCCTTTAAAAGTTTTGATAGGTAAAAACCAATAAATCCAATTCTAGCAATATAAGATGGCGTTCTCTCAATGATATATCTTGTTGCTTCCGTAAACCAACCACTTATTAATATTACAATTATAAAAACAATAAGAAATATATCATTAAACATCATCATTCCAATTTTTTTCTTACTTATAAAACCCCGGATAAATGCAATAATGATGCCTAAGAAAATTACTGTATTTAAAATTTCATTTAAAACAGCAGTGGCCCAATGGTCTTTATTAGCAAGTGCATCAAGGAACTCATTAGTACCATACTGATAATTAAATAGCGGGGCAATTTCTACAGCAATTCCTGAAAGCACAGATAATAAAAATAAAGCTAAAACCCCCCAAAAAATGAAAGTGTGGGCAAACCATTTTAACTTATTTTCTTTAAAAAGCTTTACATGTAAAATGCTGTCTGTAATCATTATCCAAATTATTAGAAAAAAATTTCTAGAAAACAATGTTTTAAAAAACTTGCCAACAAAATACCAAAATTTACCCCATCTTGACAATTTGTCTAATTTTGTATAGCCAAATCTACTAAAAGAACCTTGCAGAATTATTGAAACTCTGTAAAGAAGACCTAAAAAAATTGCTAAAGTAAATAGAATATGCAGTATCCAAAAATGAATGCTAACTAATTCAATTTTCATAAAAGACCTATCTAGCTAAATATATTTTAAACAAATTTTAATAATAGATTTATTTTTAAAGCTTAAAATATTGCAAACTTAAAATATTACAAGTTATCTTAATTTTTAAACTTAAATTACCTCAATTTAGATAATTTCAACTTTATTATTTTTTACTAAGAATTTTTTAATCTCTATACCTTTATTACCTTTGAATAATTTAAAGTCTTTAATATCATTAATATAATTATTATTGCTTGTAGTAATAAATGTCTGTGTATTGTTATTAATAATTTTTAAAACTGTTTGTTCTCTTAATATATCTAACTCAGATAAAACATCGTCAAGAAGAAGTACAGGATTTTTACCAATCTGCCTTTTTATAAAATCAACTTCACATAATTTTAATATTAAAGCTGCTATCCTTTGCTGTCCTTGTGAACCATATAGTTTAATATCCCTTTCATTAAAGAATACATTAAAATCATCCCTATGAGGACCAATTAAAGTGCTGTTAGCATTAACTTCTTTAAAAATGTTTGACTTTAAATAAAAACTAAAAATATCACGAATACTTTCTAAAGCTTTTTGTTTAGGCAAATCTAAGAATTTTTTATAATTTGACTCTTCAAAGCCATTACTTTTCTCAGAAAAATAAATTTTATCATTCCAACTAAAATTATAAACTATTTCAGTTTCGATATCATTAAAAAATTCTATTAAAATTTTAGGAAATAATTTGTAAATATTGCTTAATATTAAGATTCTTCTATAAATAATTTCACTTCCGTATTTAATAAGATTTTCATCCCAAATGTCTAAGGTTGCATTATTTTTAACGTCAATATTAGTATTTAATGTTTTTATAAGACTATTCCTTTGGTTTAAAATTTTTTGATAATCATTTTTTATTTTATAAAAATCCAGATTTGTCTTTTCAAGCACATCATCCAAAAAATCTCTTCTAAAAGATGGGCTGCCTTTAATTAAGGCTAAATTGTCTGGTGAAAATATTACAGAAGGCAATATAAACGTAAAATCTGATTTTTTTTTATAATATACTCTATCAACTTTTATTTTATACTTATTATCTGAGCTAATTTCAATTTCTATTAATTTTTTATTTGTATTTGCTTGGCTAGTATAATTAGAACCGCTGTCTTTATCATAACAAGAATGAGAATTATTATCTTTATTTACACTTAAAATATTATTATTTTGGATATAATCCTTTAGAATATTATCCTGTTCACCGTATTCGTTTAAAATAGCTCTAAATAATACAAAATTTTTACCCCACTTTACTAAGTCCTGTATAGAATTTGTCCTATTTGATTTACCTGAAGTTATAAAATAAATTGCTTCTAGAATATTTGTTTTTCCTTGAGCATTATCACCGACAATCAAATTGATATTTTTACAAAAACTTAAATCAAGGCAATCAAAGTTTCTATAATTTTGAAGTACTAACTTTTCTAAATACATTATTTTTAAAATTTAAATCCTTTTTATTTTTTCTATAATTTACTTTAATAGTTTTAAAGTTTCTCAAAAATATATTTTTTGGTTTTCTTAGGAAGATTTATAATTAAAACCTAAAGACATTTTTATTTTATCTATATTTAGCTTAATTACATTTAAATGCTACCATAGAAAGATTAAATGTAACTTATTTATTTCAGTTTAATTTGCTTGTGTTTGCTATTATTGCTACTTTATCAACAACTATTATCTGCAACCAGAACAGCTGCTACATGAACCACCTGAACAGCTCTTTGATGCATTATTTGTAGAGAAACCATTGGACGACGAAGATTTAAACCCAACAGGTGAAAAAATTCTTACAGTATCTTTACTTCCACAATTAACACAGATAACTTCTGCGTCACAATTATTAATTACATATTCACTAATATTTCCGCATTTGTTGCATTTAAAATCTACAAATTTCATACTTTATTCATCCTTTCATAAACAATTAAGATAATCTAATATTCTCTTTGAGTAATTTTTAGCAATTTTTAAATTAGTTTAAGATAAAATACCAATTTTAATATTAAAATTCAATTTTTTAAATTACAAGAATTTATTTTTTAAATTTAATTTCTTCAAAAGGATAAACGATACTTATGGTCACCTTGCAGGTGACAGATTGCTTATAAATGTGGCAAGAATTGCCAAAAGCATTATACGAGAATACTGTAATAGAGATTAATTGAAGTATTGAAGCTTAATTGATAAATTTCTCCCAATATCAAAATTAATTAAGACGGGATAAAATATGAAAGCAAAAAAGAAAGCTAAACTTGATTTAATTGATGGGAACACTCTAATAGTTGGAATTGATATTGGAAAGAAAAAACATCATGCAAGGTTTATTAACCTAAGAGGTTATGAGCTTTCAAAAGTATTCAGTTTTTCAAACAACAGGGATGGTATGGAAAAAGTGGTAACTAAAATTGAAGAGGCAAAAAAACAAAACAATCTTGTCAAAGCCGTAATTGGTCTTGAGCCCTCAGGCCATTACTGGAAAGCTGCTGCGCACTACCTGTCTTCACAAGGTTACAAGATTGTTTTAGTAAATCCATACCACATAAAAAAGACAAAAGAAATAGATGATAACTGCCAGACAAAAAACGACAGAAAAGACCCAATTTTAATTGCAAAGCTTGTAAGAGATGGTGACTATTTTAATCCTAATCTATCAAGTGGTATATATTCTGATATTAGAAGAATGTACAGGCTTAGACTAAAGCTAAAAAAATCTCTGGTAAGACAAAAAACAGCCCTAAAGATACTTCTTGATGAATATTTTTACAAATATGAAGACTTTTTTTCTGATATATTAGGGGTTACTTCAGAATATATACTTAGAAACTATTTTCTCCCTGAAAGAATAGCCAGTGAAAACATTC
>JACVJA010000110.1 GCA_015661035.1 Candidatus Calidifonticultor daggyaiensis
CCTTAGCAGCATATAATGCAGGTCCTGGCAGAGTAAAAGAATATAATGATGTTCCGCCTATTGAAGAAACTAAAAATTTCGTAGCAAATGTATTAGCAATATATGAAGAGGAAAGTAAGGAAAGTTTTTAAAAAAATACAAGGAAGGGAGGTGAAAAAATGAAATTAGAAAATATAAGCAATTATGATAACTCTCAGGTTCCAGAGAAAAAGTATGAAAGCGCCAAGAAAACGAAAGAAAATTTATTTTCTTTGCTCCTTGATAAATTTTCTATTAATATTGCTTTAAACCAGTTAAGTTTAAAAGTAAGTAACTTAAATTTAGCCTTCTTAAATACACAATTTTTAGATTTTAATACTGCTAATAGTAAATATTTAATAAATAATACATCTAGCAGCTTTTTACTTAATTTTAGCAATGTTAACAATTTTGAAGGCAAAAATTTAAATAATACGAAATTAGCAAAAAATAATTTAACTGGATTGGATAATAAATTAAAAGATTTTAAAAATTCCAGTTTAACAGAAATTCAAAATCAATCTTTAGCAATTCATAAAAATATAAATTTTTATTCTAATATTGACAAGACTAGTAGCTTGGGAGAGAAAAATAAAGATTTACCTATAAACAATCTTACTGAAAAAATTGAGTTAAGTTTCTCGAAAAGCAATTCTGATGGTAAAAATAATGTTTTTAATACAGCTCAAACTGTTCAAACGAATTCTATTAATACTAAATTGCTAGAAAATAGATATACAGAAAAAGAATTTAATTTAATTCAATCTCCAATCCAGTCTAATAATTTAAAAAACAGCAATTTTTATGGAAATAATGCGGCCACTATGCATGGAAAAATTAACGGTATCGATTTTGAAAATAGTCAAATAAATAGATCAAATCTAGAAAAAAATATAGTAAATAATAAAGTAAAAGGAGTAAATGCTCCTACTGATTATCAAAATTTTAATAAAAGTAATATTAATATTCAAAATATTAAGGAGCAAAAGCTTTCAATTCTAAAAAATTTTGGTTCTTTTAGCTTTAATTTTACAGAAGTTTTAGGAAAGACAGACGACAGTTTTTTAACAGGTGAATTAAGTTTTATAAGTCAGACTCACTTTTTAAATCAGATAGAAAATTTAGTTTTCGAGTCTGTTAGGATATTTAAAAATAATGGCATTAGTAGAATTCAGATAAAGCTGGAACCAGAAAATTTAGGTCAATTAAACATTGAGGTTTTAGGAAATGGTCTAGAAATAAGTATTCTGTTTAAAACCTCAAAAGATTATGTTAATAAGCTTCTCCAGGAAAATATCCAAAACTTAAAGGATAGCATCGTCAAAAGCGGATTGTCTATAAACAGCATATCTATTGAAACTTCTCAGCAAAATGAGAAGGGTTTATCCGACTTATTTTCAATGGATTATTATAAGAGGCCAAGAAATAATTTTAAGAGAGATCTTAGATTTTCAGAATTGGATATTAACAATTCGTTTTTAATTGGGGATCTGGATATTTTAAATATTAATAAGGAGAATTCTTATTACATAAATAAATTGATTTAAAATTTTTTAAGGATATTTATAAAAATACAAAAAAAAGGGGGTGAAAAAAATGTTAAATTCAACTAGCTCAATTAGCCAGAACTCAAATGTCAGCACAATTTATCTAAACGACAATAGTAAAAGCAGTGGTAATTTGCCAAATAGTATTGTTTCAAAATATGATTTTTTAAAGCTTCTTACTGCACAGCTAAAATACCAGGATCCGCTTTCTCCTGTTAGTAATTTTGATTTTATAAGTCAAGCTGCACAATTTAATGTTTTAGAGCAGATAATTGAACTTAACCAAAAATTTGAGACTTTGACAAAGCTTTATGATTTAACCTATACCAACAGCTTTTTAGGTAAAAATATCGAGTGGGTGGATGAGTCTGGCGAAATAAAAAAAGGTTTAGTTGAAAAACTTGAAAGAAGAGAAGGGCTAATTTGGTTAAAAGTGGAAGATAACTTTGTTGCACCAAGCTGGGTAATCAGTATTAGCAAACAGGATGAAGAGGTTATATCGAATGAATATTAAGTATCAAAAAAATGAGAAATATAAGAGGTAAGAAATGAATGGAATCAAACCTTTAGACAACGTAAACAATATCAATAATACAAGCTCAATTTATAATAAACCAATTGCAAAGACTGGTTTAATGGAAAATAAAAACTTGGAATTTAAAAATGAATTGGTTAAACATGTTGGTTTAAATCAGTTTTATAATAATAGTTCAGATGAGCTTGATAATTCTTTAAAGTTTACTAAACATGCTTTGGAAAGGATTTCATCAAGGGGCATCAATTTATCAAATGTTGATTTAAATAGTTTATCAAAAGCAGTTCATAAGGCTGATAATAAAGGTATTAAGGATTCCGTAGTTTTTCTAAATGATGCTGCCTTTATAATTAGTATCAGGAACAAAACAGTTATAACTGCTATTGATAAGGAGAGCTTTAAAGAAAAAGTAATAACTAATGTGGATGGAGTAATAATTTTATAGAGTCTGGACCTCTTAAGGAAGGCTCTATAAGGCAATAATTAATTATGTCTTAAAGGAGGATTGATTAAAATGATGAGGTCAATGTTTTCAGGTGTATCAGGGTTAAAAATCCATCAAACAATGATGGATGTTATAGGAAATAATATAGCAAACATAAATACAATTGGCTATAAGTCAAGTACTGTAAATTTTCAAAGTATGCTTAGCCAAACAATTAAGGGTGCTTCAACACCTGGAGAAAATACTGGTGGTTCAAACCCTATTCAAGTTGGTTTAGGTGCAAAAATGTCCAGTATCGATTTTAATTTTGTTCAAGGGAATTTACAGTCGACAGGAAAAATAACTGATATGGCTATCCAAGGTGAGGGCTTTTTTATATTAAAGTCTGGAACCAGTGTATTTTATACCAGGGCAGGTAATTTTTCTTTTGATTCTTACGGTAATCTTGTAAATCCATCAGATGGGTCAATTGTACAGGGTTGGATTGCGCAAAGTGATGGCACTGTTAATACTAATGCAGAATTAAGAAATATAAATATACCTATTAATCAAACAATTCAGCCAAATGCAACTACAAAAGTTACGTATTCTGGAAATTTGCCGTCAGATGCTGCTGTGGGTACAAGTTATAATGCTCCAATACAAGTGATTGATTCCCAAGGAAATTCTCATGATTTAAATGTTATGTTTACTAAGACTGCAGAAAATACGTGGAGTTGGGCAGTTACTTCACCTTCAGGGGCTACAGGAAATGGTGTAATAACATTTAATTCTAATGGAAGCTTGGCTTCTGTTACTGGAGGACCTATTGAATACAGCCCAACTGGTGCAGACCCAATGAGTATAACACCTGATTTTGGTACAGTTGGCGAAATTAATGGGTTAACCCAATTTGCTACAAGTATTACTGCAGCAGCTGTAAGCCAAAACGGTAATGTATCAGGGACACTGCAGTCTATATCTATTGGCGGAAATGGTGAAATCACTGGGGTGTTTTCAAATGGCCAGAATAAGGTTTTAGGCCAAATTGCTCTTGCATTGTTTAAAAATCCTGGTGGTTTACTAAGCATTGGTAATAGCTTGTTTACAGAATCCAATAACTCTGGGGTACCTTTAGTTGGTGTTGCAAATGCTGGAGGCAGAGGACAAATAATTGTTGGAACTGTAGAAATGTCAAATGTAGACCTATCAAAGGAATTTGCTGACATGATAGTAGCTCAAAGAGGCTTTCAAGCTAACTCTAAGATAATTTCAGCATCTGATGAAATGCTTCAAGTATTAGTTAATATGAAAAAATAGAAAATAAAATTATTAAATTAATTACTCAAGCATTGATATTTTAAAATTCTTTGGGAGATTTTATGAGTAATTCTAAAGGAGATGATTTAAATGATTGAATTAAATAGATTAGATAACACAAAAATTATATTAAATTCTGATCAAATAGAAAGCATTGAACAAACACCGGATACAGTAATAACTTTATCTAATGGTAAGAAAATTGTAGTTAGAGATAATGCTAGTGCTGTGCTTAAAAAAATAATTGAATATGACCTCAGTACAACTAAAGCAAAGTTAAAGCCGTTTAGGCTTAGTGAGAAATCAATAGTAAACATATAAAATTATAATATAAGCAATAATAAAGTTATGAATTAATATTTTTATTATAAAAATAATAAAAATATTAATTTAAAAGTTAATAATTTATTAAAAAAATGTCGATATATTTTAATGGAAAATGTTTTTGATATGGCGATTTGATTTTGGAGCAAAGTTATATAAATAAATATAAATAACTTAACTATTCTCGATTTTAAAACTAAATATTTAACTTTGCTCCAATATATTTTAATAATTTTTTAAAATATAAAAATTAGCTAGTAAAAATTTTAAAAATAGTGTGATAAAAAAAATTTAAGATTCTTTAGTTTAATAAAATTTACTAGGAAAAATATAAAAATGATTGAGCTGCATAAAATTGATAATACAAAAATATTATTAAATTCGGATTTAATAGAATGTGTAGAAGAAACACCTGATACTATAATTACGTTGGTTACAGGAAACAAATATGTTGTTGTTGAAAAGTTCAATGAAATATTAGAAAAAGTTATAGATTTTAGAAAAAAAATAAATGCACAAGGCATTAGTTACATACAAATAATGAAAGAGGAAAAAAAACAGAATAACAGATATTAAAGAAACACTTCTATTAAATAAATTAAATTCGGTTAAAACTAAAAAAATTAAGGTTATAGAGCTTTAATTATTATAAAATCTTAATTTGAGTTTTTAAGTCAAAATATATAATAATTTTTCGGAGTTATGTAATGGATATAGCAACAATAGCAGGTTTAGTTGTTTCATTTGCGTGTGTTATAGTTGGAACATTGCTTTCTGGTGGTGTTCTTTCTTCATATTTACAGCTAGCTTCAGCAATTATAGTTTTTGGAGGAACCTTAGGTGCAACAATAATGAGCTATCCATTAAATGTTACAATAACAGTATTAAGTAAAGCATCATTAAAAGCTTTTAAAAATGTAAAAATTGATTATCTAAAAACGATAGATAAAATAATTGATCTTGCATCTATTGCAAGAAAAGACGGACTTTTGTCTTTAGAAAAGAAATTGCCAGAACTAAAAGACTCATTTTTAGAAAAGGGGCTTCAGCTTGCTGTTGATGGTTTGGATTCAAATAAGATCTTAGAGATAATGGAGTCTGAGATAGAAGAACTAGAATCACGTCATAGCAAAGCCATAAACTGGCTAATGACTGCAGGAGGGTATTCACCAACATTTGGTATGGTTGGTACGGTTTTAGGTCTTATAATAGCTCTTGCTAATATGTCAACACCAGAAGCTCTAGGGCCTGCAGTTGCAGCGGCTTTTTTAACAACATTATATGGCATTTTAATTGCAAATCTTTTTTTTATACCAGTATCAAAAAAATTAGGAATTAAGAGTGAATTAGAAATTAAAGAAAAACAGTTAATGCTAAAAGGAATATTAGCTATTCAAAGTGGTGCAAATCCAAGAATAATAAAAGAAGAATTATTAGTATTTGTAAAAGAAAATAAATCTAATAATAAAAAGTTAGACAAGAATAAATCTCAGGAAAAAATTATAAAAAATATTAAAAAATAATAAGTTTTAAAAGTAGAGATCTATTAAAGGTTAAATAATTTTGATTATAAAAATTTAAATTTTTAAAAAATAGAGAGCTTATAAATATAAACAAAAATTTAAATAATAAATAAATAAGTAATTAAGTAAT
>JACVJA010000111.1 GCA_015661035.1 Candidatus Calidifonticultor daggyaiensis
CGTCATCTCCAATATTGAAATAAGAAATCTCTAAAGCTTGCAAAATAATTGATAATGGCTCGACTAATGTTCCTTCATTAAGACTAATATTTTCAGGTAATAAAAAACAATGTTTTTAATTATGTATTATATATTCACAAAGTGTACCTTGATTATAGGGAGGTGCAGCTAAAAATTTATAATTGTCACTCATATTATATCTACCTGTTTTACAAAACTCGCAATTACCACAATTATCGTATATCTCTATTACAACTCTTTCATCTTTTTTAAAAAGTTTTACATCTCTCTTAATATCTTCAATTATACCTATGCATCCATGACCTAATATAAATGGAAAAAGAACTTTAGTTTTGGCTATTTCACCTTTATTATAAATGTGATTGTTAGAATCACATATGCCAACACTTTTAATTTTAATTAAAACGTCTCCTGGTCAGGCTATGGTTTTTCTATATCACTAATTATTATATCATTTAGTCTTATCAATAAAGGTGCTTTCATCCTAAAAACTCCTTGAATTTTTGTTTGACAATTAAGCTCTTATAATATAAAATTATTTTAAGTAATCATATAACTTTATGACGTAATCATATAACATTTAAAGACTTTTTGTAAATGTATTTTTAATTGTTTTTTTAAAAGTTAAAATTAATAGAAAGCAAAAAATTTATTATTAAAGTTTTATTCATTTAATAAGTGTAATATCTCATTTTCTTAATAAAATAAATTTTTATTCCTAATTCTAACATATAAGAAATGAGCAATGATAAGATTTATCTAAGAGTGAGATACTTAATAAAATGATTTTTAAAAAAATAGGTGGAACAGATATAAATGTTTCAGCGATTGCACTTGGCACATGGGCAATTGGCGGAGTATTTTGGGGTGGCTCAGACATAAAAGATTCTGAAAAAGCAATATCTGCTTCATTAGATGAGGGTATTAACTTTATTGATACTGCACCTGGTTATGGTTTTGGTTTGGCTGAAGAAATTATAGGAAAAGTTATAAAAAAGAAGCGAAACAAGGTTGTTATTTCTACTAAGTGTGGTTTGATTTGGGATAAAATTGGAAAAACTCTTCATTATAAATTTCCAATTCCAGGCTCAAATTCATATAAAGATGTATATAGGGACTTAAGCAAAGAGTCAATTGAAAATGAAATTAAAATGAGCTTATCCAGATTACAAACAGATTATATTGATATATATATTACCCATTGGCCAGATCCATTAACACCACCACAAGAAACCATGGAGACTCTTTTAAAACTAAAAGAAGATGGAATAATTAGAGCAATTGGTGTTTCTAATATTTCAATTGATACTTTAAAAAGTTTTTCTAGTTTTGGAAAATTAAATGTAGACCAGGAAAACTATAACATTTTAGATCGTGAAATTGAAAAAGACATTATTCTTTTTTGTAACGATAATAATATTTCAATTCTTGCTTATGGTGCATTAGCACAAGGTTTACTTACTGGCAAAATAAGTCCGAATAGAAAATTTAGCAATGATGACGCAAGAATACTATTTTATAAAAAGCGATTTGAACCCCATAATATTCAACTTGCTAATAATTTACTTGAAAAATATTTAGGTCCAATAGCTCAAAAACATAATTGTAATATTGGAAATGTAGCTGTTGCCTCAATTATACAAGATAATAGTGTTATAGCATTATGTGGTGCAAGAAATGAGTTTCAAGCAAAGGAAAATGCAGTATCTGGAAGGATAATTTTGGATTCAGAAGATAAAAACAGAATTGAAAATTTCATTAATGAATATAATAGCCATATTAAACAATAATAAAATTAAAAGTTTACTTGAAATTTGTTTATTTTAAACTTTTTGATTTGTTGGCAATTTAGATATTAAAGTCAACAAAATTATTATTTTGATAATAAAACAATAATTACTCAATTTTTGTAGGGGGATAAGTATTTATTATTTTTATTAGAAAAAAGGGGGTGTGAAATAATGTAATATAATTATAGTGAAAAACTAATTGGAAAGGAGTTGATTAATAATATAAAAAACTAATAAAAAATAAAGATTATCTAATCAAAAAAACTATTTAAAACTTTTTGGGTTATAAAAAATAATTTGTAATTTTATGGTGTAATTAATAAGTACAAATATAAAATCTTAAAAAATAAATTTAGAGTTAGTGCTAAATATTTTTATAAGGGGGGTATAAGTTAAATGAAAAAATTTTTTGTTATATCAATTTTAATCATAGTAGCAGTTGGTATTATGTTTTCTGGTATTTCCTGCAAAAATATAATTTCTGCTACAAAAAGCTCTGAAGGTGTTACAAAAGATGAGAAGGGCCAGTCAAAAGAGGAAGAAATTGTTTTTGCTGAAGAAGTACTAAATGATTATGGTACAGGTGATCATTGTAGATTTGCAGCTGGAGGTGGCGAATTAATATTAGAACATGTTACAGATTTGCCAGCTGAGATGCCAAAGGCAAAAGAAAAATATAAAATTGGTTTTGCTAATTATTTCGCATTTGATGATTGTGGCTCACAATTAATGAAATATGTTCCTGAGGCGGGAGAAAAATGTGGTGTTGAGATATTAGCTTATGATTGTAATTGGGATCCTATAAAGCAAGCTGAAGCAATTGATGGTTGGATAATGCAAGGAGTTGATGGTGTAATATTATCTGCACTTGACCCATATGGAATTGAACCTACTTTGGAAAAACTACATAAAGCAGGTATTCATGTTGTATGTTTTGAAAACCCACCATTGGTAAACTGGGTAGATGCAATAGTAATACCTGATCCTTGGGCCGGAGGTTATATGGCGGCAAAGTATCTTGTTGAAGCTCTTGGTGATAAGGCAAATAATAGTAAAATTGCAATGCTTAGAATACCTGAATGGTATTGGACAATAGAAGGTAGAGAATTAGGGTTTCGTCAATATATAAGAGAACAGGGATTAAATGTAGAATACGTAATAGGCCAAGGGTTAGAAGTTGAAGACCATGCAGATAGGTTTGAAAATATATTGCAGGCTAACCCAGATTTAACTGCAGGCTATGGTACCTATAGTTCTGCTGGTATAGGTATGGTTCAGGCTGCATTATCACTTAATAGAATAGACGATGTTACGTTAGTAGGTTGGGATTTAGACAGGCCAGTAATAGCGGCAGTAAAGCAAGGTTATTTAGTAGCAAGCCCTGCATATAGCATGAGGCAATCCTCTATGTATATGGTTGCTCATATGGTAAATATACTTAATGGCAATTTGGATAAAGTACCTGCTATTACTTGGATGGCTACAGAACCTATTCTTCCTGAAAATGCTGACAAAATGTATGAAATCTTTCATGAAGGTGAAACTCTGAAAGATTATATGGAAGGGAAAATAAAATAATCTTTTTGTTAAATTAAGTGACTTTAAGATAGTCTGAGGATCTGAGGATAAATAAAGATTTATGCTATCCTCAGACTATCTTAAGATGAAATAAAAAGCAATATAAAATTATTTATATAATCAAAATGGAAGAAATAATATTAAGTATAAGAAATCTGAAAAAGTCTTTTGATGGCGTAACAGTGTTAGAAAATATAAATATTGATTTTGCAAGAGGAGAAGTTCATGCGATTTTAGGAGAAAATGGGGCTGGTAAATCAACTCTTATAAAAATTATAAGTGGTTATCATTTACCGGATTCTGGCGAAATTATTTTAAATGGAAGATCAGTGAGTTTTAAAAATCCAAAAGATGCATTAAAAGAAAATATTCATACTATTTATCAGGAGTTGAATATTTGTCCACATATGACTGTCGCTGAAAATATAATATTAAATGATGTTTATAAGTATGGAAAAATTTTTCAAAATAAAAACAGATATATTAAAGATGTAGAAGATGTCCTGTTAAAACTTGATCAGCAAGATTTAGATTTAAAAATGAATGCTGGAAGCCTTTCAGTTGCAAAGCAGCAGATAATAGAAATATCAAAAGCTATAATTGGCAATGCAAAAATTATAATAATGGACGAGCCTACTTCATCTATTTCACAAAGTGATGCTGAAAGTTTAAAAAAACTTATATTATTTTTAAAGAAGAACAGGATAACCATTTTGTATATTACTCATAGAATTCAAGAAATATATGAAATAGCAGATAGGGTAACGGTACTTCGTGATGGCAAGCTTATTGGTACTTTACAAAAGCATGATTTCAATGATGATAAGATTATTAGTATGATGGTTGGAAGAGAATTAAAAAATGTTTATCCAAAAACATTTGTTAATATAGGAAATGAAATACTAAGAGTTAAGAACTTAACAAGTTTAGATGGAAAATTTAGAAATATAAATTTTAGTTTAAAAAAAAGAGAGATTTTAGGAATTGGTGGGTTAGTTGGCGCTGGTAGATCTGAACTTATGGAAGCAATTTTTGGCTTACGAAAGATTTCTAAAGGAGAAATTTATTTTAATAATAAAAAAGTCAAAATTAAAAATCCCATACAAGCTATAAACCTTGGAATAGCTTTTGTAACTGAAGATAGAAAAAGAACTGGTTTAGTGCCATTCTTTTCAGTAAAAGAAAATATAAATCTAGTAAATAGTCAAATTTTTAATGTTGTTGGTATCCTAAAAGGAAATTTGTTAACTAGGATTGCAAATAAATATAAGGAAAGATTAAATATAAAATTAAGAAATATTAATCAAATTATTACTACCCTTAGCGGTGGGAATCAGCAAAAGGTAGTGCTAGCTAAATGGCTTGAGAAGGAGCCTGAAATTATTCTTTTTGATGAACCTACTAGAGGTATAGACATTGGAGCAAAATCTGAAATATATAAGATTATGGGTGAATTAACTTCAAGAGGTATTGGGATTATAATGGTTTCTTCTGAACTACCGGAGTTAATAAGTATTACTGATCGGATATTAGTAATGAGACAGGGTGAAATTGTTGCAGAATTTGTAAGTAATAAAGTGTCACAAGAAGAAATAATGAGATATGCTACAAAGTTAAATTCAGTAAGGAGAATATAAATGAATAATAATGCTTACACTAAATTTGATAAGCCAAGTTTAAAGCTAACTGCTAAAAGCATATTTATAAATTTACGTAGTTTAATAATCTTAGTTTTACTTGGGATATTGTTCTCTAGTTTGTCGCCTTATTTTTTAAAACTACAAAATTTTTCAAATATAGGAGTTCAAATTGCTGCAATAGCTATTGGATCTTTTGGAATGACTTTTGTAATAACAACTGGTGGTATTGATCTTTCTGTGGGTAGTATTTTAGCTTTGACAAGCATATTTACCGGTATCCTTATTAGTACTTTGGGTTGGGGCTTAATTCAGACTATTATAGTAATTCTTATCGCTGGTTCTTTAATGGGGTTAGTAAATGGGGTTGGTGTTGTGTATTTAAGAATAGAACCATTACTTATGACTTTAGCAACTATGTTTATTTATAGAGGAATTGGATTACTTTTGACTGGTGGCAGGCCAGTTCCTATAAATTCAACAGCTTTTAAGACAATATTTGCAGAAGGTAAGATCTTAAATATTCCAAGCCCAGTAATTATAATGTTAGTGTTTTTAATTTTTTGTTGGTTTTTATTAAGCAAGACTATTTTTGGTTATAATGTACGCGCTGTAGGAGGCAATATAGAGGCAGCAAGAGTTGCAGGTATTAATATTTCTTTTACAAAAACGATAACATATTTATTCATGGGGTTAATGTCTGCCGCAGCTGGTTTTATATTATCTGGAAGACTTGCTCATGGTATACCAACAATTGGCGAGACATTTGCTTTGGATACAATTGCTGC
>JACVJA010000112.1 GCA_015661035.1 Candidatus Calidifonticultor daggyaiensis
AAGCGGCAAATGGCTTCCATCAAACATAACTGAAGTAAAACCAGCCCTTATAGCCCTCATAATTGTTTTTAAACTTTCTCCATGGTCTAAATGGAAACAAACTGGTATGTCAACTCGTTTTGCAGCATTTACAATAACTGGTGCAATTTCTTCCAAATTTACATATCTTAAATGCACCTCTGCAATTTGGAGAATAATAGGAGAGCGCTGTTCTATTGCAGCATCAATAAGTGTGTCAATAAAGCCCAAGTTAGTAATATTAAATGCACCAACTGCATATTGATTTAGTTGAGCATGATTAAGTAAATCTCTCAAACTTATTAAAGCCATTGAAGTCCTTTCTTTAATAAACTAATTCATAATCAAAGTTGAACTTAATATAATAAAAATTAATGATCAAATAAATTAAAAAAAATATTTTAGTTTATTTTACCAGATTTTTATAGAGTTAACTTAATTTTTTTGCAATTTTTTAAATGTATAAAAAGTAAAATCAAATAAATTAACTAAACAGAGTAAAATGATTAATATTAATAAAAAGATTTAGTGTTCTGATGATGAATTATTTAATAAAGTTAAAATTTCTTTTGCATTTTTATAGTCATTTTTACCCACCAGTAAAATAACACCACTTACAAAATCTTGTGACGGAACCATGTTTCCTGCATCATCAGCAAGTATATAAGATTTTATACCTTTACTTTCAAGATAGCTTTTTGCTATTTCGGCTTCAATTTTACTTGTAAAAATTTTAAGTTTTTTAAACTCTTTCATTTTTTTAATTTAATCATTTAAAATATTTTTTAGCAAAGGTTTTTATTAAGTATTAACATCTAAAATTCGATGATAAAAAATAAATTAACTTAAGAATAGTTCTTGAAAACCTTTTGATAGACAAGCGGGCTTGGTTCTATGCGATATAGAAGAGCGAGGACTAAAACAGTAAAAAAATTTAAATAGAAAAATACTTAAAAATAAGTTAATATTTATCAAAAATATTGGCCAAAAAATTTAAGTTTATTAATTTGTCATTATTCTTGCAGGCTTTAATTTTATTAATTTTTATTTAATTTTAAAAATATTTTTATTAAATTCTTATAAATTTACGAATTAAGGTTATAAAATTAGAAAATATGAAGAAATTTTTTAAATATGCAAAAAATTTTTTATTTAATAAAAATTAATTTATTTATTTTTGTTTTGTTTTTATTTTTAATATTATTTTTAGGCTGTGAGAATAGCATATTAAATAATTTAAAAAAAAATAATGCAGGCTATAAAAGTGTTGATAATTCAGTTAGTATAGAATCCGGTAGTTTAAATGACGTGAAAGGCAGTATTATTGTTAAAAATTTAAGTTCTGGTGAAGACAGTAAAAAGGATGACAGCAAAAAGTTCAATACAATTAATAATTTTAACAACAATGTAAATAATGATATGCAAAGTGGCTTAGGAATTGAAGTAATTAATAATAACTATGACTATGAAAATTGCAACTCTGAAAAAAATAATTATAATGAAGATATAGATTCGGCTAAAGAATATATTGATTTTACAAATCCTGATAATTTTTTAATTAATGTAGATCTTTCAGAACAAAAAGTTTATATTTATTATAAAAATAGCCTATTAAAAACATTTCTTTGTTCTTCAGGAAAAGCTGAAACACCCACACCGGTCGGCAATTTTAAAACAACAGAAAAAATTTATTATTCATATGTTGCAAGGTTTGAACAGGCAGCCTATTATTGGACAAGATTTTATGGCTCCTATTTATTTCATAGTGTACCATATGATAAGGAAGGTAATATCTTAATTGAAGAGCTTCAAAAAATGGGTAACCCTGCAAGCCACGGCTGTGTTAGATTATATTTAGAAGATGCTAAATGGCTTTATGACAATTTACCATTAGGGGTAAGTGTAAATATTCATTAAATGTATAAAACTTAATTTAAACTATATTAAACTATATAAAATATATTAATTTTTTGACCAATTTAGTTTTATTTTGTATCTAATTAATTATTGCTTAATAATTGCCAAAATTTAAAAATTTTTATTAATTTCGAGCTCATTAAATATCAAGATTTGCAAAATGATGAATTATTCAGCAAGATATAATTAATTATTGCTGTTTATTATTGCTGCAATATTTTGTGGTGAAATATTTTATGTTCGTATAATTTTTGCTGATATAACTTTGACATTTATGTGTTTAAACAAATTTTAAAAATCCATTCTTTTATATTTGTAAAAACTTCTTTATAATTTAGTTCATTTATTAGTTCATGTCTTGCTTGGTCATAAAGTTTAAGTTCAGTATTTTTTAATCCTGCTGCAATAAAATTGCCATAAACTTTTTTTACACCTTTTGTAAAATTTCCTACAGCACATTTTGTCCCGGAAATTAATAATATTGGAATATTTTTAGGCATTTTGCTTATATTTTTAAAATTATTTATTCTAAGTGTTGATTCAATTAAATCTTTATAAAATGTTGCACTAAATAATGTATAGCAAAAAGGGTCTTTTAGCATTTCATCAACAACATTTTCATCCCTGCTTATCCAGTCAGCAGTTGTTCTGTTTGGTTTAAAATAACTATTAAATTTTCCAAAAGTTAAATTTCTATGGAGTGGGCTTTTAACTTTTGGCCCATATTTTTTTATAAGATAATTTGCTAGTATTATACCAATTTTTCCCATAAAACCAGGACTTGCAGCAGTTCCAGAAAGAATAACTCCATTTATCTTTTTTACTGCTTCCTCAGGAAATGAAATAAGAAAATCTCTTACTAAAAATGATCCTGCGCTGTGGCCAAATAAGATTAATTTACAGTTTGGATTTTCTTTTAATATTAAGTCATTCATTTTTTTTAAATCACCTATAACTTTAAACCAGCCATCTACATCATCCTGATGGCCAAATTTAGAAGGGTTTAACGCAGTTAACCCATGGCCTCTTTGGTCCATAGCATATACAGAAATTTCATTTTCATTAAGAAAAGTTGCAAAATTGTCATACCTTCTTGCATGCTCACCCATTCCGTGTACAATGTGAACTACTACAGGATTTAGAGATTTTAAAGAATTTTGAGAAATAGAGACAAAAGATTTTTTTGAAATCCATCTGTAATAATAAATTTTAGCTCCATCCTCGGTTAAAAAAGTAAATTCTGTATAATTTTTGTCTTGATTTTTTTCTTTAAAATTATTCATTTTTTTATTGTTAAAATTTATTTTACTTATTTTAATATTAAATTAAATTTTCTGGATTTAGACATTTAAGCTTATCTATTACAAAAAGACCATCTTTTCTTACTAATCTATTATCGAAATATATTTCACCACCGTCAAATTCTTGTGTTTGTATTAAGATTAAGTCCCAATGTATTGAAGACCTGTTACCATTGTCGGCTTCTAAATAAGATTTTCCTAAAGCAAAATGAACGCTTCCATTTATTTTTTCATCAAAAAGCCCGTCTTTCATAGGCTTTTTAATATAAGGGTTGACACCAATAGCAAATTCTCCAATGAATCGAGCACCATCATCTATATCCAAGAGTTTGTTTAGTTCTTCGGTTTTGCCCGTGCAACTAGCTTTAACCACTTTGCCATTTTTAAAATGAAGTGTAATATTTTCAAAAGTTATGCATTGGTAAATTTGGGGAATATTAAAATAAATATTTCCATTGACAGAGTTTTTAACTGGCGAAGTAAAAACTTCGCCATCTGGAATGTTATTTTTACCATCACATTTTATTGAAGGCATGCCTTTAATTGAAAAACTAAGATCAGTTTCTTTGCCTAGAATTTTAATTTTATCTGTATTGTTTAAAGTATCTACAAGTGCATCCATTGCACTAGACATTTTTTTATAATCAAGGTTGCATACATTAAAATAAAAATTTTCAAAATCTTCAAGACTTGTACCTGCAAGTTGCGCCATTGAGTTATTGGGATAGCGAAGAATAACCCATTTTGTTTTATCAACACGATAATCAGTAACTGGTTCTGAGTAGTGCTTTAAATAATCGTTAACTTTTTGTCTGTCTAAATCTGCAAGCTCGTTTACATTATCATGTGCTCTAATACCTATATATGCATCCATCCCTTTCATTTCTTCTAACTCTATGTAAGACATAAACTTTAATTGTTCAGCGCTGCAGTTTTTTATTATCTCTCTTATAATTGAATTTTCTTTAATTGAAAAGAAAGGTAAACCTTTAGCTTTATAAACTTCTCTAATAAGTGCCTTTATGAGAGATAAACATGAAAACCCATAACAATCAATTAAAACTTTTTCTCCATTTTGTAAATTGCATGAGTAATTTACTAAAATATCTGCAAGTTTTTCTATTCGCGGATCCATAAATTTTAGTACTCCTCTCAATTATATTAATTAAGAAATCAATTAATTAAGAAATAATTTTCGTTATTTAAGCAATAATCTTAAAATTGTAATTTAATAAATAAAATAATAAATTAAAATTAATTAAAAATAAAATAAAATTAAAATTAGATTAAATTGAAGCAACGCAAATTAAATTAAACTAAAGCAAATGATAGCTAAAAAAATTTGTTTAGTGCAAGAAAAAAATTTATAATAAAATTGAAACAATTAAAAAACAATTTTATATTTATTCTATCAATTGATTAGTAATTAATTATAAGGTTATAAAGTCAGTTATATTTATAATATAATAGTTAATGATGAAGCTACAATAAATAATTATAAATTTATAATTTTGTAAAATTAGAACGTAAGGCAAGGAGTGTGATTTAAATGAGTGAAAAAGAAGTAAAAATAACTTATTATGGGCATGCTATGTTTGAAATACAATCAAGTGACGGTATTAGGATTATTACTGATCCCTACAATGAAGCTATAAAAGATAATCTGCCAGATGTAACTGCAGAGATTGTCACAGTTTCTCACGATCATTTTGATCATAATAATGTGTCCTTAGTTAAAGGAAATCCAGTGATTGTAAAAGGTTTAGGCCAATCTAAGGTAAAAGACATTTCTTTTGAAGGCATACTTTCTTATCATGATCAAAAAAAAGGAAGCTTAAGGGGTGAAAATACTATTTTTAAGTTTATTGTTGATAATATAATTTTTGTCCATTTAGGTGATCTTGGGCACAATTTGGATGAGGAAACCATAAAAAAACTTTCAATTCTTGATATTTTAATGATACCAGTTGGGGGAACTTATACTATTAATTTTTTAGAGGCATATAATTTGGCAACAAGATTAAAGCCAAAAGTTTTAATCCCTATGCACTATAAAGAAAAAGATTCAAAACTTGATGTTGATAGCGTAGACTCTTTTTTATCCAGATGGAATAATTTTGAAAAAAAGCCACAGAGTATTTTAATATCAAAAAGAGAGCTTGACAGTATGTCATGGATAAATGTGTGGGTTTTGGAATCAAAATAGTTGGTAATGCAATTTTAAAATAAATTTATTTTTTAAAAGTATGTGCTTAAATTATGTGGTTAATAGTTAATATAAAATAAAGCAGGCATAAATATGAAAATAGGAATAATGCTAAGGCACTTAAACGAAAAAGGCGGAATTGTTGTTTATACAAAAAATATTATTGAAAATTTGCTTAAAATAGATAATGAAAATACTTATATAATGATATACAATTCCCCTTTGCTTTTAGGCACATATTCAAATTATAGAAATGTTAAAGAAGTTGTTATAAATAAAAAAATTAAATTTCTTTGGGACCAATACTATGTTCCAAAATTTGTAAAAGAAGAAAAGCTTGATATAATTTTTGACCCTAAATTATCT
>JACVJA010000113.1 GCA_015661035.1 Candidatus Calidifonticultor daggyaiensis
TTTTTTTGTTTATAATCAAATATTTTAACTTGGAGGTAGCGTAATACCAACTAAAATTTCTATACTTTTGTTATATTTTCAAAGAGCATTTTATTAGTAGTTGTAAACACAACTCTTAAATAGTTCGCATTAATAATTAAAAAAAATAAATATAAATTTATGTTATATATGGGATAGTAATTATAACTGTAGTGCCATAATTTCTCTTGCTTATAATTTTTAAACCATAATCGTTTCCATAATTTAATTTTATTCTCTGTATCACATTTATAATACCAATTTTGCTTTTATTTTTTACATTTTCTATTGGATCTTTTTTATCATCTTTTACTATTTTAATTTCATAATCAGTTTTTAAGTTTTTTATTTTATCATTATCTTCAAATTGAATTACATTTTGGAATTCCATTATTTTATTTATTTTATCTTTAGTCATACCAATACCATTATCAGTTATTGTGAAAATAACTTTATTATCTATCTTTTGACCACTTATATTAATTTCACCTAACCCATTCTTTTTTTCTATTCCATGAATTATGCTGTTTTCAATTATTGGCTGTATAATTAATTTTAAGATCCTACAGTCCATTATATTTTCATCAATTTCAAATTTAGATATAAATTTATTTTGGTAACGTAATTTTTGTAAACTTCTAAGTACTTTATTTCTTGTTTTACTGTAACTGTTTGATCTGCAAAATAATAGTTATAGTTGATCAATCCAATAATTGAGATAATTGCTTTACTAATACTTGTTGTGCCTGTCATTTCAGCAAGCCATCTAATAATATTTAATGTGTTTCTTATAAAGTGTGGATTTATTTGTGATTGAAGAACTTCAATTTCTAGCTGCCTTTTTATATCTTCTTTTTCTTTTATGCTGGATATATAATTTTTTAATTTTTCAGATGTTTCGTTAAAAACTTTTGCTAATGTACCAATTTCGTCAGGTCTGTTATAGAATATTTTTGTGTCAAGGTTTCCTTGCTGGATTTGCTTGGCAAAATTGCTTAATTGAGCTATAGGGTTTATTATAGTTTTATTAATTGAAATTACTAATATAATTACAGTGAGGATAGAAAGTAGAGTCATTCCTATCATAACAATATTAATATAGTTTATTTCTTTTCTTATATAATCGGATGCAGTAATTTGTATGATTTTCCAGCTTCCTTCAACATCTTTAATGTATAGATTCCTATAGGTAATAAATTCATTTTTTCCATTTATATAAAAATTAAATGAGGAATTTTTTTCTCCAGAGGCAATGCTTTGTATTAAGCTTGCAGGGATTTTGGAAAACTCTAAGTGGTTGTCATCACCTTCAATTATACAATTTGTGCCATCAATTATGTAAATACTGCTACTGCTGCTTACTCGCATATATTCTAAAAGTTTTGAAATATAGTATTTATCTATTCCAATCAGTAAAATACCAACTCTATCAAATTTTTTAAAAATATTAGTGCAAATATATATTTGTTCCTCATTTCTGGGAGATAAGAGGTTTTTTTCTACAACTATTGCCAGTTTTGGAATTGGTTCAGATATTAAATTGTTATACCAATGCTTTGTAAGTAATTTTTCTTTAATTTTCTTACTCTCAAGGTCTTTTAAATAGTAAAAATTAGTAAAAATATTTTCATAAGAATTAATAAAAATATATTGATAAGGATAGTCCGAATGGCTCATAACTTGCTTATTAAATAGTTCATTTTTAACTAAATAAAAAATATTTTGTTTTTCAATTTCACTACTTGGTTTCTGAACTGATAAGTTTTGTAAATTTTGGTTTTGAGCTAAATAAAATGCAATATCTATAAAACCCTGCAAATTTTTTGAAACTATTAGTGATATATTATCAATTGACTGTTCAGCCATTTGTTTCATTTTAGTGTTTAATAATTTGCTAGTCAGCAGATTAATAATTAGACCAGCAATAATAATTGGAATTACTTCGAGAAGCATTAATGCGATTATTGCTTTATTCCTTAAGCTTTTATTTATCCAATTAAACAAATTTTAGACTCCAAAAGTTTATATGAAATACTTTTAATTAATTAGTCTATACAAAATAATTAAATAAAAAACATAAAATGTAATATTTTTATTATTTGGATAAAATTATATAAAATTACAACAAAATATTAAGTGCTATTAATCAATATCTATAATATTATTAATCCTCTAGATAACTTTTTACAATCCTTGATTTAAAAGCTATAATAATTAAGTATTTTATTAGTATTTATATTAACGTGTTATCATTATTCTTATATTATCAGATTTTAGAAGCTTTTTATGGATATTTTTTATTTTAGTTAATTTATTATATTTTTTTATATTTATTTTTTTAATTGATTAAAAGCTTTGATCTGGGAACAAACAAAAATATAACAAAAAGATGAAACTAGCAGAAAAAGAACTAAAAACCAATAAAAAAATAAAACATACAAATTAACAAATTATTTATAACTTTAACACGATAGAAAGGATTATAAAATGACTGATGAAAATAGAGATCAAAATAAATGTATCATTAAGGGAAAAGGCTCTTCAAAGCATAGTGGTTCTGGTATTTTAGGGGCTGCTTATTTTATGGCTTTTATTGGTGCAGCAGTTTATTATATTCAGTCAACTACAACAGCAGGGGCAGGGTTTATAGGTTTTTTAAAAGCTCTTGTGTGGCCAGGGTTTTTAATTTATGATTTGTTACAATTTTTAAATATATGATAAATTTTAATTTCATTGTAAATAAATGATATTTTAATTTAAATGAAATCAAAATTTAAATTAATTACAGTTTTTTCATTAATTATAATTATTTTTGGCCTATTAGGTTGCGTTCCTTGTGCAGCAGGCATATACTATTTGAGCAAAATAAGTGCTAGCAGCAATATTATTAATATTATTAATTATAGTAATATTAACTATAATGATAACATTGGTAATAAAAATATTGGTGCTAATATTGTAGGCAGTAATAATGCTCAAACTAAAAATTTCTTAGAAACAGTTAATGAAAGTATAAATTCTTTAATTAGTTTGCTTGACAACTCATCTTATGCGTTAAAAAATGCTTCTTATACTATTACTGATGCACAAAACGCACTTATTGATGCTTCTAAAATAATGAAAAGCACTTCTATCTCACTTAACGAGGTATCAAAAACGATTGAGTTTGAAATTCTTGGTGTAAAGCCTTTAGCTGGTGTTTCTAATTATTTTAAATCGATATCTAAAGATATGGCTAAATTTTCTGAAAACCTTGAAAAGATGTCGACATCAATTGGCTTAAATGTTGAGGATTTGAAAAAATTATCTGAAGATATTGATAAAATTTCTTTAAATATAACAATAGCAAATAATTCATTTAATAAATCTATAAATTTGATTCCAAATTTTAGTTTTATAAACATTCTGTATATCGTTCTTTCTTATCTTTTTGTGTTAAATATAATTTTTATACTAATAGGGATTTCCTTGATTGTTTTAACCAAAAAAACTAATCCACCTTACTAGGCATCAAAACTAATTCACCTTACTAATAATCAGATTTGGCGTTTAAAAATAGTAATACAAAATATTAAAAAAATACAATAAATTATAATATTTCCGGATATTTTCTAAATAAAAACTTTAAAATTAATTTGACAATAAAGGTTAAAACATTTAAGATAAATAATGTTGTAATTACAACATTATTTGTAGGTAAACTGCTTGATTTATTATAATATTATAATATCTAAATCTTAATTAAATAGAAAGTTTTACATAAGTTTATATAAATTTTTTTATACAAGTATTTTTTTAGAAAGGTCATAAAAGTTATTATGAAAAAGGTAAGAATTTGTTTAATAGGCGCAGGTAGAGCTGGTGAAGTTCATGGAGATGTCTATAATAACTTCGTACCGCAATCAGAGATAGTTGCAGTTTTCGATACAGATTTACAAAAAGCGCAAAAACTATCTTTAAAATATAATTTAAAACCAGCTAATGCTTTTAATAACTTTCAAGATGTTTTAAAAAAAGTTGATTTTGATGCTGTTATAATAACCACGCCTACTTTTACTCATCCTGAATACACAATTGTTTCTGCTCAAAATGGAAAGCATGTATTTTGTGAAAAGCCTATGTGTTTGCATCTTGATGATTGTGATAATATGATAGAGGCATGTAAAAAGGCAGGCATAGTATTTCAGATTGGTTTTATGAGAAGATTTGATGAAGGCTTTTTAAATGCAAAACAAATTTTATCAAATGGAGATATTGGTGAGATTTTAATTATAAAATCGGTTGGACGAGGTCCTGGCTTGCCTGGAAGCTGGTATTATGACATAGAAAACAGTAATGGTATGCTTGCAGAAGTAAACAGTCATGATTTTGATTCTATTAGATGGCTTTCAGGTTCAGAATATAAAAGTATTTATGCAGTTGCTAAAAACTCTAAAAATCCAGAAATTGGTAAGAATTTTCAATATTTTTATGACAATGCGGCTGTTGTTGCAACATTAAATAATCAAGTCTTTGGTTTAATTGATGGTGTTTGCCCATGTGATTATGGCTATGATGCAAGGGTTGAAGTTGTAGGAACTAAAGGTGTAATTTTTATTGGTTATTTAAAAGAACATACTACAGTGGTTTGTACGAGAGAAAAAGGATATACATCTCCACAATTTTTAAGTTGGAAAAAAAGATTTCATGAAGCATATATTGCAGAAGATAGACATTTCATTGAATGTGTTTTAGAAAATAAAAAACCAATTGTTACTGGCGAAGATGGTAAAGCTGCTGTTGCTGCTGTAATTGCTGCAAATGAATCTATAAAAAAAGGTATTCCAGTAAACTTGTAGCATCTATATAGTTTATGGATTTATAGCAAATGAATAAAATTTTTATCAAAAAATTTTAATAAATTTTATAAATATAAAAAAACATTTTCTATGGTCAAATCGAAAAAAACGCTTTTATTAGGTATAGATATAGGGACAAGCGGCACAAAAGCTGCAGTTTTTGATAATCGAGGAAATCTGGTTTCTGAAGCTTTTGAAGAATCAAAACTCTATTATCCGAAACCAAATTATGTTTATCAAAAAATGGATGAGATTTTTTCTTCTGTTGTCAACACAATAAAAAGTTGTATTTTAAAAGCTTCAATTAACCCTTTTAATATTGAATGTATTGCACTTGATGGGCAAATGGCAGGTATTTGTGCTGTTGATGAAAATTGGGAATCTCCTATTGAATACGATTCCTGGCTTGATACAAGATGTGTTGAGTATATTAATAAATTAAATAAAATTAAAGATAAAATAATTTTAATATCTGGTGGACCACCAACGTTTTCCCATGGACCAAAAATATTATGGTGGAAAGATAAGAATCCTGAAATTTTTAAAAATGTTGTTAAATTTACTGTTCCGTCATCATTTGTTGCTGGTAAAATGGCAAATTTAAAGCCAGATGAAGCTTTTATTGATTATACTTTTATACATTTTTCATGTTTAGCAGATATCCTAAATAAGCAGTGGTCAAAAGATTTATGCGATGAACTTAATATGCCAATTGAAAAACTGCCTAGAATAACAAAACCATGGGAAATAATAGGTAAAATTTCACAAGAAGCAGCAGCCCTTACAGGGTTAAAAGAAGGCACTCCTATTGCTGCAGGCTGCGGTGATCAGGCAGCAAATATTTTAGGTGCAGGCATTAATGAAGCTGGAATGGTTTTTGACGTTGCTGGGACAGCGTCAGTTTTTTCAATTTGTGTTAATAAATTTGTTCCGGATATAAAACA
>JACVJA010000114.1 GCA_015661035.1 Candidatus Calidifonticultor daggyaiensis
AAATATTTTCTGTTTTTTCTAATTTTTGTATTATTATTTCATTTCTGTCAGACTCAAATTGCAACGCTTTTTTATAATATTCCTTGGCATCGTTATTTTTCCCCAATTTTAAATACACATCCCCGATATGTTCATAAATTACAGGGTCTTCTTTTCCTACTTTTTCTTTTAATATACTGGCTGCTTTTAATAGTTCATTTAATGCTTTTTCATACATACCCTTTTTGTAAAAAACCCACCCTAAGCTATCAATGAAATATCCATTATCCTTTTCAATATCTAATGCTTTTAAAATCAATTCATGCGCTTCATCCAAATTGGTTCCTTTTTCAGTATAAGTATAGCCAATATAATTGTATGCTTCGGCATTTTTTGGATTTAATTTTATCACATTTTTAAATGCTATTATTGCATTATCATAATCTTTAATTTTGTCATATACTAATGCCAGATTAAAATATACTTTTTCTGAATCTGGAAATTTTTGTATTGCTTTTTTATAAATTTCTATTGCACTATCATATTGTTTATTATCATAATAGGCTGATCCTAATAAAAGATAAAAATTTATATTATCTTCATTTTTTTTTAAAGCATTTTCAAAAATTTCTATTGCTTCGTCTAATTTATTTAATTCTGCCAAAATAAAACCAATATGGTAATAGGCATTAATAAAATCAGGTGAATTATTAATTATTTCTTTGTATATTTTAATTGCTTTTTCGTATTCTAAAAGATTTTCACAAACTAAAGCAAGAAAATATTTATTTAAATAATCATCCTTATTTCTTTTTTCAACTATTTCAAATTGCTTTTTAGCATTTTTGTAATCCTTAATTTTATAATATATTGAGCCAAGTGTAAAAATCAATTTAATATTTTCCGGATCTACCTTTAACATTTTTTTAAACAAATCAATTGCATCATTTGTATTATTTTGTTTTATATATAATTCAGCAACCAATGTTGCTATTTCAATATCTTTGGGATTTAAATTTAGGTAATTTTTATATATATTAATCGCATTGTCATATTCGTTTAAATTTTCATATATTTTACCGAGAGAAATATATGCTTTATAATAAAACGCATCTTTTTCAATTGCCTCATTTAAAAACTTTATCGCTTTCTCATTTTCACCTTTTGCATTATATAAAAGTCCAAGATTATAATAAGCAACGGCTTTATCGGATTCCAATGATATGTTTTTTAAAAAAAAATTTTCAGATTCATCAAGTTCATCAAGTTTAAAACATACAACTCCTAAATAAAAATATGCTTCCGGATATGCGGGTTCAATTTTTATTAATTTTTCTAATAGTTCTTTTGCTTCCTCATATTTTTCTTCCTGAATTTTTATTCTTGCTGATAAGAATAAGATATCAATATTATCAGGATCTTCTTTCAATGCTTTATTTATTGTGGAAATTGTAGAATTGATATCATTAATATCACTATAAATAAAAGCCAATTCTTTATAAACATTTCCCGGAGTATATGAATATTTCGCACTTATGTTAAAATATTCTATTGCTTTATCAAGATCCCCTTTTAATTCTGAGAGATAACCAAGAGAATAATAAAGATATGAAATTGCACTTTGAAAAGGATTTTTTTGTATAATACTCTTTTTTGTATCAAAATCTTTTATTTTATTGGTAGTTGCACAACTATAAAATAAAAAAAATAAAATTAAATAATGTAAAATATACTGTAAAAAAGCGTTTGAAAACACTTTTTTGCAATAAAATAAAATATTTTTTTCTATCTTATTTAATAAATTTTTATTTTTATAACACATTACTTTTATTCTCTTGTTTTCCAGATATTTTTTTCGCATTTTTATTTTAAAAAACGCAATTTTTTATTGCCATTTTCAGTAGAAACTTCATAATGTTTCAAATTTTTTATCAGTTAATCTCAACCTTTTACTGATTATTTTTAGTAATGACATACATATTTTTGCAGCAATTTTAGGGTCAGATTCTAATATTTCATTAAAACTTTTTTTTGTAATTACTATTAATTTGGAATCCGCACTCGTTCTTGCAGAAGCTGAACGAGGCTCATCATCAATTAATGACATTTCTCCTACTATGTCGCCTGGCCCAATACTTGTTACTTTTAATTCTCCTTTTGGAGTTTTTTTATAAATATCAACGCTGCCTTCTTCAACTATATATAGTATTTCCCCCGGCATACCTTCAACGAAAAGAGTAGAATCTTTTTTGTAGTTCTTTTCAAAAATTTTTTTTGAAACTATTGCTAATTCTTCATCATCAAAATTTTTAAAAAGTTGTATTTCTTTTAGTTTTTCATAATCAATCTGTTCAACCATAAATTCACCTTATAAAAAATTATATTTCTATTTCCCAACCTTCCTGAATTGGAAAAACATTTTCATATTTTATCTTAGCTTTTTTCAAAATATTGTTATCAATAAAATCATCATCATGTTCTGGTGCGTGATGGCATAAATGAATTTCTTTTGCATTTGCAAGTTGTGCGACTTTTATTCCTTCATCATATGTAGAATGTCCCCATCCAATATATTTGGGATATTCTTCTGGAGTAAACTGGGAATCATATACAAGTATATTTGTATCCTTTATGAATTCTATTAATTTATTATCCGGAACAGAAAAATGTTCATAATCCGTAACAATACAACAATTGGTATTTTTAACTTCTATGCGATATGCGAGCGTCCCTCCCGGATGATTAATTTTTAAGGTTTGTATCGTAAAAGGTCCTATATTAATTTCTTCGTTTTCTTTTATTTCAAAAAAATTAATTTTAGACATCATTCCGCTTAATTCAACAGGAAAATTTATGAACTGCTGTTGTTTTTTTAAAACATCCTGAACTGACATATTATATTTGGTTTCGCCATATAAATTTATTTCATTCCCTTTTATATAGGCGGGTGTAAAAAATGGAAAACCAAGAATATGATCCCAGTGATAATGGGTAAAAAGTATATTGATTTTGTGTCCTGAAAACCCGTTTTGTTTAATTAAATCCCTGCCAAATAATCTTATTCCAGATCCGGCATCAATAACAAGGATAGTATTTGCTTCTTTAATAACTATGCATGTTGTATTACCACCATATTTAACATATTCTTTTCCTGACACAGGTATTGAACCTCTTACACCATAGTATTTTATTATCATATTTCTCCTTTTAAAATATTTTTTTAACTTATATTTAACAAATTAAATTTTTCATTATATTTTACTTTTATTATATCATATAATTTAATTTTTTGTATGTGATTTAAATCACACTTCCTTTCTACTATTGAAAATGCGGCTTCTTTACTAATTTCTAATATTTCCCTGTCTTTTATGATATTTGCTATCTTAAATTCAGGCATTCCATGCTGTTTTATTCCCATAAACTCCCCAGGTCCCCTTATACTTAAATCTTCTTCTGCTATTTCAAAACCATTTTGAGTTCTTACCATAATTTGCAATCTTTTAAATCCTTCTTCTGTCTTTGGGTCTCCAATTAATATGCAATATGACTGTTCCTGGCCTCTGCCAACTCTTCCTCTTAATTGATGCAACTGTGATAATCCAAATCTTTCTGCATGCTCTATAACAATAACAGAAGCATTAGGCACATCAATTCCAACTTCAATAACTGTTGTTGCAACTAATATATTAATTTTCTTTTGTTTAAATTCCATCATAATATTGTCCCTTTCCTGTTTTGACATCTGACCATGCAGCAATGCAACGTTATAATCTTTAAATCTTTCAGACCATTCTTTATGCATTTTTATTGCTGATTTTAAATCTATTTTTTCGGATTCTTCTATTAACGGATAAACGACATATACCTGTGCATCTTCTTTTAATCTCTGTTCAATAAATGAATAAATTTCAAAAATATCGTCATTTGAAAATAATAACGTTTTAATTGGTTTTCTTCCAGGTGGTAATTCATCAATAATTGATACATCTGTATCTCCATAAACTGTTAAAGAAAGTGTTCTGGGTATTGGTGTTGCGGTCATTATCAAACAATGTGGATTTTGCCCCTTTTTAATTAATTCTGCTCTTTGCAATACACCAAATCTATGTTGTTCATCAATTATAACCAACCCCAAATTATTAAATTCAACATCATCCTGAATTAAAGAATGAGTACCTATAATTAGATCAATTTTACCATTTTTTAAATCATTTAATATCTTTTCCCTTAATTTTTTTTGCATACCACCAAGTAATAATTCAACTTTAATATCAGTATCTTTTAAATAACTTTTTATGTTATTAAAATGTTGCGTTGCTAAAATTTCAGTTGGAACCATAATGGCAGTTTGCTTGTTGCTATCTTTTGCTAAAATTGCAGAGAAAACTGCGACAATTGTTTTACCCGAGCCCACATCACCCTGTAATAATCTGTTCATGGGTTTACCTGATATTAAGTCATTTTTTATTTCTTCAATTACTTTGTTTTGCGCATTTGTCAGTTTAAACGGCAAAATGTTAATGAATTGCGATATATTTGGACCATTAATATTAAAAATTTCTGATTTTTTTTCTTTTATTTTTTTTCTATTTATAGCATACGCAAGCTGCAGGAAAAAAAATTCATCAAATTTTAATCTTTTTTTTGCTTTTTCCAAAATATCAAAATTTTCAGGATAATGAATATTATATATTGCATCTTTTAAATTTATTAAATTGTATTTATTCAAAATAATTTCTGGCATGTATTCTTCAATGTATTTTAAATTATTATCAAGAGCAAATTTAATTATTTTCCTGAATTGTTTCTGGGTTATATTTTCAGTTAAAGGATATATCGGGACAATTCTATTAACATTTATTAAATCATCATCTGCTATATTTTTTCTTTTGCTTTTTATAATTTCATACTCAGGGGTATTCATCTGAAAATTACCTCTGTATATTTCTACTTTGCCGTAAAAAATAACTTCATCTCCTCTTTCAAATATTTTTTCCATATATGGCTGATTATAAAAGACCCCAGAAATATAACCTTTTTCATCCCTTATTAATATACTTGTTATACTAAAATTATATCTTACTTTTTTTGTTTCTTTTGCTATAACCCTGCCTTTGACAGTTTCTTTTTCCCCAATTTTAACATTGTTTATTGGCTTTATTTTAGACCTGTCAACCCAATCCCTTGGGAAATAATAAAATAAATCATAAACTGTATGAACACCTAATTTTTTAAATAATTTTACTCTATTAGGTCCAACACCCTTTAAATATTGAATTTCCTTTTTTAGATTTAAATCCATAAATTTATCATTCTCCGAATGGTAAATTATATCCAGGAGTTGATGTTGAAGGCTTATCAAATTTGTGTTGTGGCAAGGCAGATATAAATATTGAAAAGAAAATTTCTTCCACATTGTCCTGCCTTTTAGACCATGTTAAATATACTTCCCAGCAATGAACATACCAGTTAATTGCATACCGATGTTCTTTTAATTCTTTTTCAATCAAATCATACCATCTGGTCATTGTTATTTTAAATTCCTTTGTCAATGCATAAGTCAAAGAAGTATTAAAATAAATTACATCTTTTTGTGGAACTGAGTAAAAATGTCCTGTTGGATCAATAAGATTATTTATAAAAGTTGTAGAAAAACTTATATTCCACATTCCATATTCGTCGTCATTTATATTCAATCCCATATTTAAACTTTTTAACATATTTGCAAAAATGCTATATGTGCTTTGTGAAGTTAAATAGTATCCTTTTAAATTCAAAGCAGAATTAATGTTAAGTAATGAAA
>JACVJA010000115.1 GCA_015661035.1 Candidatus Calidifonticultor daggyaiensis
GCAAAATATGGACAGGTAGATGCTGACCAGGAAAAATATAGTATAATTGACAGAGCCGTTGAAAAGGATTTGCTTTTATGGTGCCAAAAGAACGGCGCAACTATGATTGCTTATAGCCCTATGGCTAAGGGGTTATTAACTGGCAAGTTATCCCCGGAAAGACAATTTTCTAGTGATGATTCTAGATTTGGAGATGAAAGATATTCTCCTGAAAATATTCAAAAGACTAATATCCTTTTAGAAAAGCATCTAAAAAATGTGGCTTTAAAACATAATGCTTCTTATGGAAATTTAGCAGTTGCTTGGTTAATTAGGAATCCTTCTGTTGTTGCTTTAATTGGAGCAAGGAATAAATCACAAGTAAGCGAAAATATATTATCTGCATTAATTAGTTTAGATTCAGAAGACTTAAAAGCATTAAAACTTTTTATTAGTGAATATTCAAGATTAGCAGTTTAATTTTTTGGTTGTATTTAGTTTTACTTAACAGTATTGTTTAATATTTAGTAATATTTAGTAGTGGTTTGATGTTTGCTTTAAATATTAATGAATATGTTAAATAATGAATATGTTAAATATAAATTCAACAAATTAATTAATAAATAAAATTAGCTAAAATAATTAAAAGCAAACATAAATAAAAATAAAAATAAAGAATATATTTAAAAACAAAAATAAAAACAAAGATAAAAAGAAAAAATATAAAAATAAAGAAATAAAGGGAAAGGAAATAAAATGTCTTATATTTCTTCAAATGAAGATTTAAGAAGTATTACTAAAATAAAAAAGCTTACAAAGGACGAAATAGAAAGCCTTATCAGTAAATCTTATAATTGTCGGGTTAATATACTTAAAATGATGAGGAATGCCGAAGGTCATATTGGTGGCGCTTTTTCAAGCTTAGATATAATAACTGTATTGTATAATAAAATACTAAGACACGACCCTAAAAATCCTAGATGGCCTGATAGGGACAGATTTATATTATCTGCAGGTCACAAGTGTCTTGCCTTGTATACTGTTTTAGCTGACCAAGGTTATTTTAATGAAGAAATACTTTGGACTTACGGTCAGTTTAAAACAAGGGTAGCTATGCATCCTGAAGAAAAACTGCTTCCAGGTATTGAATTTCCAACAGGTTCATTAGGTCATGGTCTACCAGTTGGTCATGCAATAGCTCTTGCTGCCAAGCTTGATAAAAAAAATTATAGAGTTTTTGTAATGCTAGGGGATGGTGAATGCCAGGAAGGAAGTATCTGGGAAGCTGCAATGTCTGCTGGACATTATAAAACTGATAATTTAGTTGTAATTATTGACAAAAATGGCCTGCAGGTAAATGGTTTAACTAGGGATATTATGAATATATCACCAATAGAAGATAAATTTAATGCATTTGGGTGGGAAGTAAAAAAAATTGATGGCCATGATTTTAACCAAATTTATGAAGTGTTGTCAGTTGTTCCATTTGTTAAGGGTAAACCTTCTTGCATTGTGGCAAATACAACTAAATGCAAAGGTTTAACTTTTGCTGAGGGACAGTTTCAATATCATCATTGGCACTGTGAGCAGGATAAAATTGATGATTCTATAGAAGTTGTTAATAATGTTTGCAGAAAGGAGCTTGAAAAAATTGGAAAATAATATGGATAAGGAAAAAATTGAAGAATATGATGACCCAAGAAAAGTCTTTTCAAATGCTTTGGTAGAATTGGGGAGAAAAAATCCCAATATAATTTATATATCTTGTGATTCTTCTTTAGGTGCAAGCGGAGGGGAATTTCATAAGATTTTCCCGGAAAGACATTTTGAATTTGGTATAGCAGAGCAGAATGCAATGGGAGAAGCTGCTGGCTTTGCCACTTGCGGCAAAATACCTTTTATTGCAGCTTATATGCCGTTTGTAGCTTTTAGGTGTTTTGAACAACTAAGAGATGATATTTGTAAAACAAAATTAAATGTAAATATAATGGGTAATAATTGTGGATTTTCAGTAAGTTCACTAGGCCCGACACACACGGTTTTAGAGGATATGGGTGTTATTAGATCTCTTCCAAATATTACAATTTTTTCACCCTGTGACGGTCCAGAGTACTATCAGGCAGTGTTTGCGGCAGCAGAAATTGAAGGTCCGGTTTTTATAAGAATTCATCGTAATAAAGTAAAAAGAATTCATAGCAGTGATTTTAAATTTGTTTGTGGTAAAGGAGAAATTTTAAAACCAGGAAATGATGTTACTGCAGTAACTTGCTCTTCAATGGTAAACCCAACATTAGAAGCTGCAAATATACTTGAAAATAAAGGTGTAAGCATTGAAGTTTTAAATATTTCTACAATCAAACCTATTGACAAAGAACTTGTTCTGTCTTCAAGCTCTAAGACTAAAAAAGTTGTTTCCGTTGAGGAGCATAGTGTTGTAAATGGTTTAGGTACTGCTGTTGCAGATGTTTTAATTAAAGAAAACCCTGTTAAGATGAAAATGATAGGAATAAATGATGAGTTTTCAGTAGTTGGTGAATATAAAGATATTGTTGATTATTATGGATTGACTCCAATAAAAATTGCTAATTCTATTGAAAATTTTTTAAAGGTATAGATATATTATTATAACTTTATAATTTTTAGTTAATTTAAGAAATTTAAGATAATTTAAGCTAATTTAAAAAAAATTTAGCTTTAGGAGTAAGAGGCTTTAAAAATATTAACTACATGTTTGGATAATTAAAAGGTTTTTAAAAATAATTGTTTTATAAATTAGGAGGTTTAATGAGAGTAGCAATTGGATGTGATGAAAATGCTTTAGAATTAAAAAATGCTTTAATTGAGGTATTGAATGGAAAAGGTATAGAATTTAAAGATTTTGGAGTTTTTAGTAAAGACCCGGTAGATTACCCTGATATTGCAGAAAAATTGGTACCTGAAGTTGCAAATGGTAATTTTGATAGGGGAATACTTGTTTGCGGCACAGGTCTTGGTATGGCAATTTGTGCAAACAAATTTAAGGGAATCAGAGCCGCAGTTTGTCATGATATTTATTCTGCTCAAAGATCGATACTTTCAAATGACTGCCAAATTCTTTGTATGGGCGCTTTAATAATTGGCATAAGTTTAGCAAAAGAAATATTAAAAGTTTGGCTTGATATTGAAAGAACAGGTGGAACTGTAAAAAAAGTTAAAAAAATAATTGAACTAGAAAATAAGTATTTGTAATATACATTACTATTACTATGCAGTTTAGTAATATACAGTTATAATGTTATTGATATTACAGGTTATGTATAAAATAGGGAGCAAGAATATTCAATAATTATAAAAAATAATTGATATGTAATAATGTAATTAAAGTATAAGAATATAATTAGAATATAATTAGAATAAGATTAGAATATAAGGTAAAGCTCTAGTAAGTTAAAATCTTTCTATTTAAATTTAATGTAAATTTAGTAATTTTAAAAACACATGTCTTATAACACAAAATTAATGGTTAAAGTGTCCACGCTTTATTACAAAGATGGACTTACTCAGGATAAAATTGCTGAAAAATTAAAGGTATCAAAATACCAGGTCAATCGTATGCTAAAAAAAGCTATATCTACAGGTATTGTTAAAATAAGCATAAGTGATCCCACTAAAAGCGTGTCAGTTCTTGAAGAAAAACTTGAAAAAACATTTGATTTAAAAAGAGCTATAGTTGTTGAAAACTTTGGATTATCTGATGTTGAACTTAAATCAAAGCTTGGTGCAGCAGCTGCAGCATATTTAGTAGAAATAATAAAGGATAAAGACATAATTGGTGTATCATGGGGTACAACTATAAATGAAGTTGTAAATCACTTGCCTGAAAGAATAAATAAGGATGTTGAAGTAGTTCAAATAACAGGCGGAAGCCATCAGCTTTCAATTGATTTGAATTGTCATGATATTACTACCCGTCTTGCAAAAAAATTTGGTAAAGAACCACACCTTTTATTTGCGCCGGCAATTTTAGATTCAAAAGATTTACTTCCAGTTTTGCTAGAAGAAAAATCAATTAAAAGCACTTTTGATTATTTTGATAAAATCAAAATATCGTTAGTTGGGATTGGTGCACTATATCCAAAAGTTATTTCTACTCTTGTTAATACTGGACATATTAGCGGCAAAGATTTTGAATCACTAAAAGAAAACAATGCTGTTGGTGATGTTTTTTCCCATTTTTTTGATATTAATGGTAATATTTGTGACTCGACCTTGAATGGAAGAATTGTTTCAATGTCAGTAGAAATATTAAAAAAAGTACCGTATTCAATAGGAGTTGCTGGTGGTAAGCTAAAAGCTGAAGCAATTTTAGGTGCTCTTAGAGGCAAATACATAAACATACTTGTAACTGATGATACAGCAGCTGAAAGAATATTAAAGCTGCAATTTAAAAGCTTTAAGGGTATTTAGTTGTGTATTTAGTTTTACTATTCTTTTGTTTCAAGTTTTAGCCATCTTTCAACAAGATAACTTTTTAGTCGTTCAAATACACCAGCATTTCCTTCAACAACTGCATCTGCGATTTCTTCATCAAAATATTCAGCTTCTTTTATAAATGAAAAAGTTCTAATAAAATAAATTGGAACAAGAGAATTTATAATTTGTTCTTTCAAAAAACTATAGATATTTTTATTGCCTGTTTTAATATCTAAGTAACATGTATTAGAAATATTATTAGAAACATTAGAAATAATATCTTGGGTTTTAAGGTAATTTTTTATCTTTAAGTTATCCTGCAATTCTAAAATTAAATCACTACTAGCATCTGAGAGTAGATTATAACAACAAATGTAATCGTAGACAATTTTAGCCCAGACTTGAACAGGAATAACAAGGTTATTTTTTGAATTTGATATAAAACTTAAGAATTCATTATAAGTTTCTTCACTTAAGATTAGCTTCCATAAATTTTGATACTTTTCTTTACCAGTATAAAAATTTTCGAGCATCTTATTAATGTCAACTTCAATTCTTTCAACCTGGTGGAATTTAAAATCTCCAAAGATAAATCCTTGATTGCTTTTAATAATTTTTTTCCATTTGTAAGAGTAATATCCGGCTAGTTCAAACATTGTTCCAATAACTTCTTTAAACATGTTAATTAGATGCGTTCCTGGATCTTTATGGGCATGTTCTTTTACTCCTAATACACTCTGGCAAACTCTAAATCCTTCATTTAAAGCTATTGTCGTCATCCAAATATCAATTCCAAATTTATATATATAAGGGATTTCATTCCAATGCTTTTTTTGTAAAAATACCTGCAAGGCTCCATTTGAGAAAGAGAAATCTCCACCAATGGGTTGCCTTAAGCGCAAACCATATAATGCTCTTGTAACAGGATAAACCAGTGCGTTTGTAATTGTTGCGTCATGCTTATCTCTTATATAGTAAGGTGTTACATAGCCATAACCTAAATTTAAAACTGGTTCAACTAAATTATAACACCATTCTTCAGTTATACTTTTTGTATCAGAATCTGAAACAACTACTACTTTT
The DNA here is from genome assembly GCA_015661035.1 of Candidatus Calidifonticultor daggyaiensis. Classification (GTDB taxonomy): domain Bacteria; phylum Actinomycetota; class Humimicrobiia; order Humimicrobiales; family Humimicrobiaceae; genus Calidifonticultor; species Calidifonticultor daggyaiensis. The sequence goes on from JACVJA010000115.1 coordinate 5,515, forward strand.
GCATCAAGAAGTCTTGCAATTTCAAATATAGTTCTAAAAGCTGATCCTTTTCCAGATGGTCCTTTATATACAGTAGTTACAATTGAAATTTGATTATTTAAATTACTTTTATTAATATTACTGCTACCATAATTATTAAGGTCAAAAGAAATATTTTGGACTACTTGTCTTGTTTTATCGCTAGAGCCACCGTCAGCGTTTACAATTAGGCAGCTTAAATCGGGGTAATACTTTCTTATACCATCAAAATAACTTGTTATAACTT
>JACVJA010000116.1 GCA_015661035.1 Candidatus Calidifonticultor daggyaiensis
TGAAAGAGGCATAGTTACTTTAAAAAAAGTTTTATAAACAGGTACTGACATTGTGTAAGATATATTTTCAAATTCACAATCTATTTGTTACTTATAATTTAAATTCTTTCTGTCTTGTATTTATTGCACTTATATGAAAGCCTCTTTGAGGTAGCATAAATTCTATTGTCATTATCAATATTTCAAAGCTTTTAATCATCTTTTAAAGATTATTTTCATTACTAAAGTATTTTTTATTTAAAGAATTAACTTAATTTTATAAAACATTTAACTTTAGCTTTATTATTTTGGGCTGTTGCACTGCACTTGTATAAAATAGGTACAAACCTCTAATATAAATCTAATATGCAGGAAAATCTTTATACAAGCCACATAACGCCTTACAGTAGGGTAAAAACTTTTAAATCCATCTTTTACAAACTTGCTGTAAATTTTATTATTTTTTTATGTATACGCACTGGCACCAGGCATACTTACAATAATTGCTGCAAATGCTTGAGAGGAACAGAAAAGTCACATTTAAGTCAGTTTAATTAAAACTTGACTTTGACTACCTGAAGAATTTCAAACAAAAATACTCTTTATAAGTTACAATAATTATATGGCTAAAATTATGTAATTACACAATTGGCTTTGCTTCAGTATTCTTGACATCCTTAATTTTTATCATCAATATAAGTCCAACAATAAAGAGAACCAGAATGCTTAAAATACCAAACCTGGAGTTTCCAGTTAGCTGTGACATAACACCTACAAGAAGAGGACCTAATATTGCAGCAAATTTGCCGAAAATATTGTAAAACCCGAAGAATTCGCCTGAATTTTCAGGAGGTATTATTTTACCAAAATATGATCTGCTTAAAGCTTGAATTCCGCCCTGTGATGAAGCAACAAGCATTGCAAGCATCCAGAATTGCCAGGTTGTTTTAATAAAGTATGCATAACTGACAATTACTATGTATACTATTATACCAAAAACTATCATTGTCCAGGCAGAAAATTTTCTAGCAAGAACTCCAAAAAGTATTGCAAACGGAAATGCCGCCACCTGGGTGGCAAGAAATATAATAAGCAGGTTTGTTGAGGAAATGCCAATATCAGTGCCAAACACTGTACTCATGCTTATGACTGTATCAACACCATCAATGTAGAAAAAATAAGCTATCAAAAAAACAAAGACATGCTTGTATTTAAAAATATTCTTTAATGTTTTATTAAGCCTTATGAAACTATGTAGAACTGGTTTTGGCTCAGGATTTATATAATACTGCTGCTTTATATTTACAAGTAGCGGTATTGAAAAAGCTGCCCACCAAACTGCAGTGATTATAAAGGCAAGCTTAGTAGCTCCAAGGGTATTAAGACCAATTATTGAGGGCTTCTGTATAAAGATTATATTGACTATAAAAGGAAAGCAACTTCCTATGTAGCCCAACCCAAAACCCACTGAGGATACCCAGTCCATTCTTTCAGGTTTTGCAGCGTCAACAAGGAGAGCATTGTAAAAAATATCAGCTCCTGCAAAACCTATAACCGTTATAAAATAAATCACTAAGCATTTTATCCACTGTCCCTTACTTATAATAGTAAGCAAAGCTGTAGAAATTAATCCTATTAATAAAAAAAATAAAAAAAATCTTTTTTTATAGTTCTTGTAATCAGAAATTGTGCCTATTATTGGCGAGAGTATTGCAACAAAAAGAGTAGCAAAAGATACAGTATAACCCCAATAAGCTGTTGAAACATTTGGGGCGATATTTACCGAATCAGTAAGAGATTTAAAGAAGATAGGAAGTATTCCTATTGAAATTGCAACTGTATATGCTGAATTTCCAACATCATATAGAGCCCAGCTTAATTCTTTTTTAGTAAGTTTAAATTTCATTTCTTTGCTTATTTGTTTAATAAATGCATTTTAGATTTTTAATGGATTTTATCTTAAAAAGATGTAATAAAAAATATTATTTTTATGAAATAAATATTAAATTTTTAATATTTGCTATACTTTTAGTATCAAAATAAAAATAATATTAAAGTTGAGCATTTATTATTATTTATTACAAGGAGAGCATTTATTTTAAGGAGAGTGCAATGCCTGCTTTTCTGACACATTGTATTTTTGCTGAAGATGTCCTTGAACTTATTGAAGACCAAGTGATAAAAGAAAAAATAAAAGACAGAATGGCGCTATATTACTTAGGAGCACAAGGACCAGATATTTTTTTCTACTATAAAGCAAAACCATGGATCAAATATGATGGTATCGAAAAACTTGGTCACCTTATGCATGATAATAAAACTGCAGAATTTTTTATAAAAAGTCTTGATTATATAAAAAGAATAAGAGATGCTGAATATAATGATAAAAATTGTACCTATTTTGACCTTTTAGTGTATATTGTCGGATATTTCTGCCATTTTGCGCTTGACCAATCTGCTCATCCTTTAATACATTACCGAGCCGGCATTGATACGAAGAAGAATAAAGAAACCCGCAAATACCATAACTACCATAAACTGCTGGAAAGCACAATTGATGCATATATGCTCAACTTCAAAAAAAGTATCCAGGCAAATAAATATAAAAGTTATAAGTTAATAGAGGATTGTAAATATCAAACAGTATGTCTTGGGAATTTTTATTCTGATGTAATAAAAGAGGTATATGATATTAAAATAAGCAAACAGCAGACTGCTACTGCAGTTACTGACATTATAGAGATATTAAAAATATTATATGACCCTTTAGGAATAAAAAAAGTTTTTTTCAGATGTTTAGAATTTTTAATGAACAAAAAAGGGGAAATAACTTCAGCTATGTATCCTCAGCGAATTAAAAGCAAAATTGACTATCTGAATTTAAACCATGAAATATATCTGCACCCCTGCAGTAAAGATATAAAATCATCAAAATCTTTTATTGACATTTATGGAGAAGCTCTTTTACTGGCAGTCAAGTATACTAATGCAGCCATTAGTTATATTCTGGATAAAGAGAGCTTGCCAAGTTTAAAAAGCATCCTACTTGATGTTTCTTATTCTACTGGGTTAAAATGCGGAACTGATGAGGACCTTTTTTACTTTGATTCAATATTTGAACGCAAATAAAAGCAGACTATTTTATTTTTTAAAATATAATCCTGGTAATTTTTACAACTACTACCCACTTTTTTCTTTAAGAGAGAGTTTTTTATTCAAATAATCATTAACTGATAAAAAAATCTAGCAGTTTTTGTATTCTACATTTGGGATTTCTTGGGAGTTATAGAAGCATTTTGAAATTACCTTAAAGCCTTCTTTTTCAAGTTTTCACAAATACCTTGGGTTATTGTATATTGGTTAATTTTTTGATTTGTGCCCGCATATTTTTAGTCTCTTTAAATTTATAATAAATTACTTGCTAAAATTAATACTAAAAATTTGTTAAAAATTGTTTTTTATACATATGAATCAGAACAATTATGACTAATATAAATAAAAGTGCTGAATCTATTTTAATTAGAGATATTAAAGTATTTATATATTTATAAGCCGGAATGAATAATACCTTGATTTCAAAAAATTTAGGGTGAGCATTAAAAGTAAATCCATTAAAACTAAGTATGGCAAAAGAAATAGAGAAAGTAGTTGATACTCCTGCTACAGCTTGAGCAATGGTATGTCTTTTAAGCTCAATTCTCGCCCATACCATCAAAGGTATAAGCAGCAATGCAAAAAGCCCCCATTTGCCATATACTGTAATAAAAACAATTGCAAAAATAGTAACATAGCTTGTGTGAAAACTAATTTTCCAGAAAATACTTATAATAGTTAAAACCATAAGTCCTAAAACATATATTGTATAAACTGTTTTTAAAAGTAGTGTAACATCTACCAGCTTTAGTAAAAGATAACCCATAATGACAATTGAATTGGTAAATATAAGAGGTAGAATCCTTTCTTTTCTATTCGGCATATGTAAATCACTAATAATTCCACATTTATACAAACATAGTATTAATGTATAAGGAATTAAAGCAAGAGAAACTATTGAAATAATAAATGAAGGAAGGGTTTTTAGAAGCTTACCTGTTCCAATTTCTGCAAAATATACTGAAAGAAATATTGGAAGAGCAAGAACAGAACCGTCAAATACAAAAGAAACCAACTTTGCCGCCTTTTTAATCATTAATCTGTTTTTATTTAATAAAACTATATTTTCTTCCTTTCCAACTTATATAAGTTTCTTTTTTGTCTTTTGAAAATAACTTTATCCCCATAGCTAGAATTGTTGCAATAGAAACTGGATGTAAAAGTACATCAATAATATTTCCTTCAAATCTTGAAACATAAATAGTTTTCATAATTAAAATAAGGCATATTTGAAACAAATTTAATAGGACACTTTTATATAATATTGAGTGCAGACCAGCAATAACTGAACCAGCATATGACAAAGAAGATACCAGAAAATAATTTATAACCGGGTAAACAAGTATTAAAACAAAAGGGAAAAGCAGTATTATAGAAAGTAAAAATATCAAAAATAGCGGTAAGCCCTTTTTGTAATTAAAAGTTGTAAAAATAAACCTTGAAAATCCTTTATATATATCTTCTAAATTACTGTACATTCTTGTTTTGTAAGTTTTAAAACCATCAAATATTTCAAACTTATAACCTTTACTTTTTAAAAGGCTTGCCATATTCATATCCTCTAGACATTTATTATAAATCATAGCATGGCCGCCTAAAGCCCTATATGCATTTCTTTTATATAACATATAAGAGCCAAGCGCAGGACTTAGAATTGGTTTTTTTATATTACTTCTTAAATAAATTGGCAAAAATAATAAAATACCAAATTTCATAAAACTAATAACCATTCTTTCAAAAAAAGTATGCATCAAAATTTCTGGATAAACAGAGAGTGCATCAAGATTATTCGATATTAGACATTGCAAGCCGCAAGAAACAGATTCAGGACTATGTATAGTATCAGCGTCTGTAAACAACAAATAATCACCACTTGCAGCTTTTTCAAGCTGGTAACATGCAAAGTTCTTCCCAACCCAACCTTCCTGGAGAGGCTCCCCTTTTATGTACTTTAAGATTATTTTTCGCTTATCTTTACTATTATCAGAAAAAGTTTGATTAATAGTATTAATATTATTGTATTCTTGAATAACCTTATGGATTATTTTTGAAGTGTTGTCTGTTGAGTTATCATCAAGTACAATTATTTCAAGGTTCATATAATCTTGTGCAATTAGCGAACGCAAGCAGGCTTCAATATTTTTTTCTTCGTTTCGTGCTGGAACTAATACTGAAACTCTTGGGAGGGTCTGTATATAAATTATATTAAGCTTATAAGAAAAAACAGATTTAAAATACTTAAGATTAATAATAAAACTAATAAACAATATAGCCAATACTGATAATATTAACCAATTATACAATTCTAATATTCTTATTAATATTTCCATAAAATTATTACCAAAAAATTTTTTAAACAATAGTTGCTTTATTTATTTGATTTATTTGATATTCATTTCATATTCGCCTAAATTATAAGAAAAATAATTAAGTAAGATGTTAAAAAAAAATAAAAAAAAGATTAAAAAAACATTAAAAAGTGTAGTTGGGTTAACTTCTAGCTTTGAGTTACACCTCTGCTTATACTTTTGTCCACTTTAAAGAATTTAATTTCCTAAATATCTAAGATTTCCTAAATATCTAAGATTCAAAGA
>JACVJA010000117.1 GCA_015661035.1 Candidatus Calidifonticultor daggyaiensis
AGATGAAAATGAATTTAAAATTTTAAATGAAAACATTCAAAGAGAAAAAATTGAGTTTGAAACAACTGCAGTTGGATGGCCTCACTTAATTAAAGTATCCTACTTTCCAAATTGGAAAGCTATTGGAGCAAAAGGGCCGTATTTAGTTGCACCTTCGCTTATATTAGTATTTCCAACACAAAAAAAAGTAACGCTATATTATGGAATGACTAACGCTAACAAGATTGGAGTAAGCCTAACTTATTTAGGCTGGACAGTTATACTCGGCTTGATTATTTATAATATATATTCCATTTTTCTTAAAAAAAGAAAAATTAATATATTTAAAAAAACCAATTAAAATAAAGAACCTAATTAATAAAACACAAAATAATAAATATTTTTAATTACTTTTAAAAGTTTTTTCAATACTAAGAAGATATTCTTTAATATAAACTCCACCACCAAAGTTGCCAATTTCTCCCGATGCCTTAATAATCCTATGACAAGGTACAATAATCATTAAAGGATTTCTTCCAATTGCACTACCAACTGATCTATAAGCTTTAGGATACCCAGAAATCTCTGCTAAATATTTATAAGAAGCAGTATTTCCATAAGATATCTTTAAAGCAAATTCCCATACTCTTTTTTCAAAATTGCTGCCAAGTAAAAAACAAAATTTTATTGGTAAGACTTTTATCTTGCCACAAAGAAAATCTATAATTTTACTTTCTATAAAAGCTGATTTATTTTTCCTTAATTTAAATGAATTTTTTTTTAATTTAATTACATAACTATTAAAATAATATGGATTATTTGAAAGGTAAATTAAAACAATATCTTTATCATCTATCTTAAACCAAATATAAAATACATCCCCTATAGAACAATTAAAAAAACTGTAATATAAAAGAGGCAACCTAAACAATGAAACCCTACTAGATGGCTTAAGCTTACATTGAGAAAAAATCTTATCTTGATTGAGTTTTAATAAAAAAGCTGATTGATCTATTATATGTTCTTTCATCTTTTGAATTAAAATAACAAGCAGGAAGCTCACCTGCACTGCGATGGTATTTAATACACTCACAACAAATGCCTTTTCTTGAACAAGGTTCATAAGTACAGTTACAAATTTCTAAATTTTTTTCTTTTCTACAGTCCATTTGATCCTCCCCAATTACTTTTCATTTTTTCTAATACTTCTATTAAATCATGCAAGTCGTTTATTATAAATAAATTTGTATTCTTATTCAAACTTTTCTTTAAAATCTTTTGATATATTTTTGTTGCTTTTCCCTTAGTATAATCTCTTTTTTTGAAATCTGTGCTTCCATTTATTATAATAACTTTCTTTCCCATCTCAACCGCTTCTTTGATTGAAACTAAATTTGAAAAATTTCCATTGCCAATAACTATTGGTGGAAATATTACAATATCACTTTCTTTAATAAGCTTAATATTTTTATTTTGAGCTTCCAAGCTTATTGGTGAAAAAGGAGCTTCACTTATATACGGAATTTTTAAATTTTTAGCTGTATCTAAGTCCGTATCAAAATAATTAACAACACCGCAAGAAATAATATAACCTAAGTCTTTTAATAGATTTAAAACAGGTGAAGCAGCTCCACCGCCACAAATAATATGAATTTTTTTTAACTTGTTTATGCTCGCATTTTTTTCTACCAGTTGATCTTTTTCTTCATAATACGTTTTAAAAAAAGCAGGGCTAATATAGATTTTTCCGGTAAATGGATTTCTACCAATATATATATCAGTATCAAAAACATTTTTTATATTTTCTTTTGTTATAGTACTCTCTATATCGCCATAAGTAAAAATACTGCCATCTTTTAAAAATAAAACTTTTTCTGAGTAATTTGCCGCAAGATTAATATCATGGAAAACTCCAACTATTGTTCTATTTTCGTTTTTATTTAATTTCAAAAACAAATTCATTATTTCAATCTGAAAATTTATATCTAAATGTGATGTTGGCTCATCTAAAAGTATTATCGGTGTTTCTTGTGCTAGAGCTTGAGCAATTATAACCCTTTGCTTTTCCCCGCCTGACAATTCATTGTATTTTTTATCTTTTAATTTTAATGTTTTTGTTAAATTCATAGCATTTATAGCTTTTTCATAATCTTTATTAGTTTCTGACCCGAACCTGGAAATATACGGGTATCTTCCCATTAATACCATTTCTTCAACTGTAAAATTAAACTCTGCGTTTGTATACTGCGGAACAACTGCAATAAGTTTTGCTGTATCCTTAGGGTTTATTTTATTTAAATCACGACCAAATATTTCTATATACCCAGAATAATTTTTTAAAACTTTACTAATAATATTTATTAAGGTACTTTTCCCGCACCCATTAGGACCAAGAATAGAAATAAAACTTCCAGTTTCGATTTCTAAATTAATATTTTTGAGTACATTTTTACTTAAAAACTGATCTTTTTTTAAAATATTTTTTGTGATATAGCAACTTTTTTTTATAGTTTTATATTCATTACTGCTATCTTTAGATAAATAATCATAAATATTTTCCTGATAAATATTTCTCTGATAAATATTATTACTATAAATATTATTCTTTTCTTTTAAATTTGAATTAATATTTGGATATATTGATGAGTATGAAAAATTTAAATTTTTAATTTTAATAGCATTTATTTTTTTATTTTTTATTTCTGATCCCTTATTATTTTGTTTTTCCATTATATTAAAACTCATTATATCTAAAGTAATTATTAATATTTTACTCTTAAATTTAACTTTAAAACCTTAAAAATCTTAATAGACAATTCTTTTTGACTTTAACAATAAGTAAATAAAAAATGGCACACCAATTATAGAAGTGATTATTCCTACAGGAATTTCCCGCGGCTGTAGCAGAGTTCTTGCAATAGTATCGGAAAAAAGCATAACAATTCCTCCAGCTAGAGCTGATGTTGGAAATAGTATTTTATTGTCTGGTCCTACTATTAGTCTCATTATGTGCGGCGTAATAAGTCCAACAAAACCAATTATACCACTGACTGCAACTGCAGATGCGGCAATTATTGATGCTAAAACTAATAGTATAAGCTTAACCTTTTCAGTTTCAACTCCAAGTTGACTAGCTCTTTCATCGCTTAATGAGATTATATTTAAATCTTTCATAAAGAAACTGCAAAAGACTAATATAATAATAATTATTGGTGTAATTAGTAAAAATTGCTGCCAGCTAGCAGATGTAAGTCCACCCATGAGCCAGAAAATAACTTTTGCCATATCCTGAGTTTTAAAAATAATAATAAAAGAATTTATTGAATTTATTAAAGAACTCAATGCAACACCTGCAAGCAGAAGGGTTACAACTGAGATCTTATTTTTAATTTTTGAAATATTATAAACTATAAAAGTTACACCAACAGCTCCAGCAAATGCAAATATACTTGCAGCAGAAAGAGATATAAGCTTTACAGTGGTAATAAATACAAGGCCAATTGTTGCGCCAAAAGAAGCTCCAGCAGAAACACCTATTATAAAAGGGTCAGCAAGAGGATTTCTAAAAATTGCTTGGTAAATAACTCCTGCGCATGCTAAAGCAATACCGATAAATATTGATAAAAATATTCGAGGCAAGCGTATTTTAATAATTATTTTTTCATCTAATGGATTGATTTTAGTTAAATCTATCAACTTATTAATTACTGGGATATAACTTGCAATAATTATAGAAGTATTTTTTACAGAAACTTTTGCTGAACCTAAAGATGCAGAAATTATAATTAAAACAATCAATATTAAAATTAAAAAAACCAAGTATTTTGATATGTTTTTCTTTTTTAAAGAATTTTCATTCATTCTTTTAAATCTTATTCTTTGCAATACTTATTTATAATGCTAATAATGCTGGACAAAATTCGTAATGTAATTATTTAATATAAAACCCATGTAAATAAAAAACAAAAAATAAACTTCTGTTAGACTGGAAACACACCCTATTATATCTCCAGTTATGCCATTAATTTTTTTTGTAAAAATTTTTGCAGTAACAGCTACTAAAATACTAATTATTAAAATAATAAAAATATTGTCTATACAAAAATAAATCAAATTTTTCAGTATTATTGGCATGATATTATATCCAAATAAAGAATTGAAATTCTTTAAATTTAAAGAAGTGTTTAAAATGTAAAAATATTTATAATATAAATCTATTAAAGTATTTAAAAAGATAAAAATAAGCACATACATTATCGTTTGGCTTATGAATACTTTTCTATTGCTTGAATGTTTAAAAAGAACTGCAAGACTGTTTTCTTTAACTGCTGGTTCATATTTTGCAAAAAGATAAAGCATTGAAAGCTTACTAAAAATATTCATAAAAAATAAAATATTAAAAAACTTTAAATAAGCAGGTATTGATATTAAAAAGTATCTTATATTTATTATATTTAAAAAGCCTATAACTTGTGTTGATTGCCGACTAATAACTCTAAATACTGGATTAATAAAAATTAAATTTGCAAGAATATAAATTAATATAAATTTTATTATAATAAATAAAATTAGTGATAATACCCCAAAGACACCAATATTTGGTCTTTTCATAATCTCAATTATCTTTTGACTTTCTTTTACTTTGCTGAAATACCCATCGAAAGTATCAGCTAGTCCATCTAAATGAAAAGCCCCCGTAATTAATATTTCAAAAACTACTACTGCAAATGCACAAAATATAATAGGAAATACCAAATGTAATAAAAAAAACACTAAAAAGCTTAAAATACCAGTAAAAAGCCCTACAAGTGGAAAATAATTTAATAATTCATAAAATTTGCTTATTTCTATTTTTAATATTTTTTTTTGCGGTATTTTAATTCTTGTTAAAAATCCAACTGTATTTAAAAATTTCATTTATACCCTATTTTAATTTAATATAAAGTCCTGATACAAAAAACAAAACCTCGTCAGCTGTTTTTGCTATTTTTTTATTCACTTCACCTAAAATATCTCTAAAAAGCCTTCCAAATGGATAAGCAGGAACCAGACTCAAACCAACTTCATTTGATATTATAATTACAGTTAAACTATTATCCTCTTTAGCTTTTATTAATTTATATAAAAAAAAATCAAAAAAATTATTTATTTCTAATTCAATTTTTTCAACAAGTAAATTATCAAGTATTTCATTATTTTCAAATAAATTATTTTCATTAAAAGAATAAATCATCCTAAAAACCAAATTTGTAATACAATCTATTATTAAAACAGTTGCACTAAAATTAAAGCAATCTTTAAAAATATTTATTATTTTATCAGTTAACTTATAAAAAATAGTTGAATTTAAAAATAAATTTTTCTCAAAGTCTTTCTCATCAAATTCAAAAGTTACCCAATTATTTGGTCTTTTTTCTTTATGTAAATTAATTCTTCTTTGCATTTCAGAATCTGTAGCAATAGCTGTCGCTAAATAAGCAACCTTGCAGGAAATATTTCCTGCAAGGTTTTCTGCATATTGGGTTTTGCCGCTTCTTACACCGCCTGTTAAAAAAATAATTTTTGGCTGTAACTTATTTTGATACATTTAAAATCATAAATAATAAATAATAAATAATAAATAAATATGTCTAAAATTAAAAATTTCTATAATTAGGCATATATTTTATGACTTATATTTATTTTTAATTTTATAACTTTTCTTTAATTTTATAACTTATAATAATTTTAAAAAATGTTTTATT
>JACVJA010000118.1 GCA_015661035.1 Candidatus Calidifonticultor daggyaiensis
TATACTTTCATTAAACCCTTCATCAAAGATTGGATGTCCTGTAATAATTGAAACATTTATATTTTTCTCTTTTAAACCAGTATATGGTAAATGAGATTCCAAAAATTGTTTAATCATTAGTTCAGGAGGAAATTGATAATATATCAACACAGGCATTTGATTATAATTTATAGAATTTTATCTATCGGACAATTAACTTCCAGGATTTGGTGGAGAAGTATTTGTCCCAGGAGAACCCGAAATATGAGTATGTGTGCTTGCTTTTGTAGGAATATTTTCATTATTCCATGTAATTTCTTTATTAACAATTAGTTGATCTTTTATTATAATTTTTTTATAAAAAATAATTTCATAATTTTCTAAATCAATCGTTAAATATTTTTCTGTATTTTTTTTAATTTCAATTTTATTTTCATTATACTCAATTTGATAACCAGATTTATGAAAATCTATATACAATTTTTCGCTATTATTTTTAATTTCATGATTAAAAGATTCAATATTATTTCTATCTTTTTTGTTTGCATAATGAGGATATATTGCAACGATAACTGGATTCATAAAAGAATTATTTACAAATAGAACCAGAACTTTTTGACCCACTTGCAATTCTGCAAACCGTCCATGTGCTTTATTATTTTTATCTACATAACCTGATGGATATGGAACATCTTCAAAAATCTCTCCTGAAAATAATCTAATATCTGCTTTAAAATTTTTTTTAATTTTTATTACTTCTGCGAAAACAGGAAAAGTATTAAAAAAAATAGGATTCTTTTCAAATGAAATTTTTTTTGAATGATAATGATTAAAAATATTTTTCATAAATTATAAATTACCTAAACGAACTCCTTTATAATAGGGGGCTCTTGTTTTAAACCATTCTTCTATCCATTTTTGTTTTTCAACAATTCTTGCACCAAAATAAGCAGATGTTGCAGAAATAGTTGTTCCAATACTTTCACTTAATACACCAACAGAAACACTACTACTTGCTAAACCACCAACAATACCATCACCATAAGCACTCATAACATCAATAATCATTTGATTAAAAATTACTTCTTTAAGTTCTTCTGGAATTCTATTTGCTTTATCAAACCCACTTACATAATCTATTTTATGAATGAGACTGACATTACCTGCATACATAGAACTATATTGCTTCGGGCTTATATAATAATTTTGCCCTTGAACTAAATAATAATATGCCTGTATTATCCCAGAATGAGAATGAATTATTGCTTTATCTGTTAGATCTATAATAAATTGATTATTAAAAGGACTATATACCTTCCATGAAATTAAACGACAAATAGGTCTATGTCTTAATTTTACTATAAATACATTAGAATTTAGTTTATCAAAGTAAATATTATCATATTCTGCGAATTCTTCAATTTCTCTTGTTTTTTTATTAAAGTCATTATAACGCCATAATCTTGGGTATAAATCATAATTTAACTTATTTGCAAGAACATAAACATTATGATCTATCCAATTTTTTAATTGATAATCAGTTAATTGCTCCCCATTTACAGTAACTAATAAGCTATTACCAACAAATAAAACATGTCTTAGTTCATCAGGATGAATAAAACAACCAAATTCTGGCAATTTATCAATAGGTAATTCTGGATAAATTTTCCTTGATAAATCTAAATATTTATAATCTAAATTGATTTGATTTAGCTTACCTTCTTTCATTGTATAATCCCTACGTAAACAGCAAAACCTGCACTAATAGAATTTCTTACTAAAATTGATAAAGCTTTTGTTATTTTATCTGGATTATCAGTTATAGCATAAATAGAATTATTAAAAAAAGTAATAATAGAAGAATAAAAACGCTTCTTTTTATCAAAAGAAGAATCTAAAATATTAATATCACTAAAACATAAATCAGAAAACATTCCCATATTACCTGCATCATAAACAATAAAATCTTTCAATAAATTAACTAAAACAGAAAAACTTGTTTGAGCAGAAGTGATTTTTGAAATTATAAAACTAATAAATTCTTCATCAGAAAAGCCAGTAGGTCTTTCTATCCCATATATTTTATTATGCTCATCAAGATAAAAATCACAAGCATTAATTAAATAACATTGTTTAATTATTTCTTTCTGAAATTCTATATGCCATTTCAATGCATTATATATTGCACCTGAATTAAAATCATTGATATTTTTTATTTCTGTCGAATACGGATAATTTTTATCTTCTACAAGTTTTTTGAATTCTTCTCCTTCAGAATTAAAAAAAGGTAAATGTTCTATAAGCATATATTACAACCCATATTGATCTTTTAAATCCGTTAATAACTGCGAAATAATATCTTTACACTCTTCTACTTTTTCTTCTGCTGTAAGCCAATTCATAATTATAAACCATTATATATATTATTAAATTCTGTTTCTAAATTATTTATATCTAATAAATTTACTATATTCGTATTTTATAGCTAATCTTAATGAAATCCTAAACGGCGCTGTCTCATTTGACCCTTCATAGTTTGTATAGTCTATGATACTACTTTCAAGTCCATCACCATATGTATTTGTATTTGTTCGATAACTAACAACTCTAGGAAATGCTATAAATGAATGCCTATGACTTTTGAATTTATCAAAATCATAAGAATTTAAAGATCCACCATTATATTGACTATAAATTGAATTTGTATAAGATATTCTTATAAATGCACCTCGAAAGTCTGGAAGTCTAAAATTATTTGCATTTAAATCAATAAATTTTCCAATTTCGTTTGTATTAGTACTTAACAATACATCCTGATTATGTTGAGTTTGTAAATCGCTTATTGGATTGTTCCAACCACTCCAAGTATTATTAGAGTCTCTTTTTCTAAAATATACTCTATCTAGAGTTTTTATAATTTGAAAGCCTTCATAATTTTCAAGAATATAAGGAGTATTTATATTTGAAGGTTGGTTTGAACAAGTAGAAGTTACTTTATAAATTCCTACCATATTAAAAGTATTTAAGTCTACTGAACCTATTTCTTTATAATTCACATTTTGCATAGCTCATAACCCATAAGTAGTTTTTAAATTATTTAAAATAGTAGTAATATTATTTTGTAATTCACTTAAATTAGTACAATCTTCTATTCTTTTTCTTAATCCAGCAATTTTTCCACTAAAAACTTTAAAAGATTGTTCTTTAGATAGAATTGTGTTACAATAATCTACTACAATTTGAAAATTGGTTGGAATATTTCCATATAAAGCTTCAATTTCAGAATACATAATAGGATGTAAATTTTGATCTATTGAATTAGTAGATAGAATATCTTTACATTCTTCTACTTTAATAACCCAACTTTTAGATTCTGCTTCTGGATATTTGGATAAGAATTTTTGAGATATTTGGAATAATTGTTGTAATAGTCTTTTCTTATCTAATTCTAATTGTTCCTGCTCTTTCTCTTCCTGTGTTTTAAATACTATCTTTCCATCTAATATTTTTAAATCTGCTATTTGAGTACCATCAGGGACTTCTATTGCTCCAAGCAACGCAATAGAATCGTCTTCGCTTAAAAAAATGTTATTATTCTCAATCCATGCCTTTGCCATTGTCTATGCCCTCCTTATGCTATTCTTGTTAATGTGATAAAATGGTAAGAAAACGGATTAAATGTAACACTATTCCATTCATATACACTACCTAACCAATAGGAAGTAGAAGAAGCAGTCCCAAGTGTTGTGGCTATTTCTACAAAAGACATTCCTGTTAATCCATAATAATTACCACTAAAAACATTATCTTTAATTTGAATTGTTCCGCTGCACCATATGGCTGGGGTAGCATCATAAGTTATATAGGCACAAAGAACCACCATGTTAAGTGAGGAGTAGCTATAAGCATAGGTAAAATTTCCATCATCCTTTCCAATATAGTTCACTCTTCCGTCACTTATAGCAATATTAGAAGGTCTAATACCAATAAAGAAAAAAGCAGGGCGATTTTGTGCATCATAAAATCTATAATCAAACACAACTCTATTTGATGATTGATACACAATCGGCACGTGATTAGCATTTTTTATTATTGCTGTCTGTCCTGGCGCTATCCAATACTTGTAAGTAAAGTTTGTATTATCTAATGTTGTTAATTCTACTGCGGCACTACCTACAGCTGGTATACATTCATACCAATTTGTTCCGTTTGGACTTATCTCAAGTTTGCCTGTTGTTGAATTTACTCTCAATCTGCCTGCTATATATTCTGGGCTGGCCTTAATAATGGTTTGCCAATCTATTGGAATCCAATTACTTGAAATAGCATCATATCTCCATAATGTGTTATTTGTCTGGTTATAAAATAAATCCGAGTGATTAGGACTAGTAGGAAAAGAGTTTCCTACTTTCATTTTAGAATATGTTGAATAGCTGAAATTATCAAATTCTAATCCTGTTCCATTTGGATTTACTCTCAATAATTTCCCTTGAAATCCTGTATAGGTGTTAGGAGTATCTAATAATTCCAAAAATGTGTCTGGTTTATCAGATAAATCTAAATCTCTATTTATACTATAAGTAGTTTCAATAATGTTTCCAAAAGGAACATTTTTTTTATATTTTAATAATTCTATTCTTCCTGGCGTGGTTGTTGGATAATTTGCTGTTGTTTCGTATTTTTCATATAATTTGATTGTAAATGTTTTTCTTGTTGGTGTAGTAGCATTTTGTATAGTTTCTGTAGTAATATCAAAATAAGCTTTCGAAACATCATCAGTTAATATTGAAATTAATTCTATTTCATAAATACCATAATATGCTTCATTTGTTGGTTGTAATGTCATTGGATCAATTTGATATACTGCATCATTTGTTATGATTCTTCCTCCATCTATTGTTATAGATGTATTATTGAAACTAACATTTTTAAATCCCAAATAAATATTTTCAGTTTTATTATATATGCTTCTTATGATATTTATAAGTTGCTGTAATTGAGAACCATTAAGGTTTACGCCAGAAATTGTATTTATATCGTCGGCTGTTATAATTCTATGCGGAGTTTGATAGTATATTTTTACTTGTGAACCAGAAACATTAATTTCTTTTTCAATTGCCATATATAAAAACAAATATACAAAATAAAAAATTATCGGTTAATTTTTATTCATTTAATTTTTGTTTGATTTTTTCTATGATTTTATTTTTTTTATTTATCGCTTCTTTAATAGGATCGATACCTTCTGATTTTAATGCTTCTGCCATACCTTCTGGTAAAAATTTAATTGGTTCTAATTCCTTTAATAACTCTAACTTCTCTATTAGATAAAATTTCTCTTTTATTTTGTTCCAATCTATCATCAAATTTAACTTCATTAGAATTTTTTTCTGAATGTAATTCATAGTCATGATTTGTTCTATACTCATCTTGGAAAAGCTCTTCAGAAGATACATCTCTATTAGAATTTCTTCGTTCAGATTTTCTAAAATTGTTTTCTCTATTTTTTTTTAGATTTTCATAAAACAAATTTTTATAACTTAAATATTTTTCCCATAAAGATAATACTAAATCAATATCATATATATCAAGGAAATGTAAATTTTCTAATTCTTTTGGTTTTTTTATTACTGCTTTTTGTAAAGTATAACAAGCAAGTAAATAATAATAAGTTTGTTCTGGGATAGCATTTA
>JACVJA010000119.1 GCA_015661035.1 Candidatus Calidifonticultor daggyaiensis
TCCCATTGATATATAAAATTTCTCATTAATTAAAGCAGGTGTATTTGCTAAATAGTAAGCAATACCTCTAAAACTAGCTAAAGTTCCCAATGTTGTAATTACAGAATTAATACCAACAATTGTAACAAAAACCCCATTAATAGCACCAACTAAAGCTCCTACTGCAAGACCTATTAATATTATCAATGGTAATGGTAATGTAATACCTTCTAAATTAAATAATTTTGCTATAATAATTGATGAAAAACCAACTATTGAGCCAATTGATACATCAAAATTTCCTGTTAAAACTACAAAAGCTAAACCAACTGCCATAATACCATATACACTTAAACCAGAAATTATAGCTTTAAAATTAACAAAGCTAAAAAATTGCGGATTTATTCCACCAAAAACAATACACATTAAAATAAAAACAATTATTAAACTCGGCGCAATAGAGTTTACCTTAAAAATATTAATTTTTTGAATAATAGCGTTTTTACTACCAATTAACTTGCTTGATGTCATTCTATCTCCTAGAAGCTCTTTTATTTCTTACTTCGTACATTGAAACTATTAAAATTAATGCAAGTCCCTGCACCATTTGAATAAAATAAGATTCAACATTCATTACAGAAACTCCATTAAATATTACAGATACTATTAAAACACCAATAATTGTGCCCCAAACACTGCCAGCTCCACCAGCAAGTGAAATTCCTCCAAGGACAACTGCTGATAAAACTGGTAATGCCATTTTAGCACCTGCTAAAGGATTTCCTACACCAGTTAAAGCAACCATTATTATGGAAGCTATGCCTGCAATGAAACCTAAAAAAGTGTATAACAAGATTCTAACTTTTTTTACTTTAACCCCAGATAATAAAGCTACTTTTGGATTTGCACCTATTATGTAAATTACTCTACCTGTTTTTGTAAAAGTTAAAATAAACCAAAACAATATTATAAAAAAAATTAAAACAAAAACCGATATTGGTATTTTTAAAAAAGATTTTGTAGCAAAATAATATAATTGATCAGTAAGCATAGAGACAGAAAAAGCTTTAGATAAAACTAAAGCCAAAGCACTTAATATAGACATTGTTCCTAAAGTCAATATTATCGGTATTAAGTCAAAATTTTCAATTAATAAACCATTAATAAAACCAATAATTACTGCTGCAGCTACTCCAACTACTAAACATAAACTTAGCGACCATCCTTTATTATATAATACTGCCATTAAAACACCTGTAAAAGATACACTTGAACCAAACGATATATCAAGACCCCTTGCTATCATTAACGGCGTTAACCCTAATGCCAATATTCCAGTAATTACCATATTTTTAAGCATTGTGCTAATATTTGCATAAGAAAAAAAAGCCCTATTCATTAAAGTAAAAAAAATAACAATAACTATAAGGGCAATGAATAAAATTATAGTATCAGAAAGCTTAAATTTCTTTTTTTCTTTTACAATAACTTGCTTATTCATAAAAAGTTCACCTTAAATTTATAATATTTTATAATATTCATTTTTAAGCTAAAATCATTAAATTTTATTAATAAAATCTTTATTAAAAACGCAAATTATGTAGATGCACAATGCATAATTTCTTCTTGCGTAGTTTGTTTCGTAATAAACTCTCCAACAATTCTGCCATCTTTCATAACAATTACTCGGTCAGAAACAGAAAGAATCTCAGGTAACTCACTTGAAACCATTAATACTGCAGCTCCTTGCATACAAAGATTCTCTGCAATATTATAAATTTCTGCTTTTGAGCCTATATCAATCCCCCTTGTTGGTTCACTCATTAAAAAAATTTTTGAATTTCTTTCCAACCACTTTGCAACTACAATTTTTTGCTGATTTCCACCTGATAAATTGTTAACAATTGTTTCAAGACTCTGTGTTTTTATACTTAATTTTTTTACCCATTCGCTCGCTTTAATATTTTCAATATCCCTATCTAATATAAATCCCTTGCCAATTTCCTCTAAATTAGTGGATGTTATATTTTGTTTAACATTTAATGAAAGAGCAACTCCTTCTTCTTTCCTATCATATGGAATATAACCAAGCATATTTAGTTTAGCAATAAATGGATGTGTTATTTCTGCTTTTTTCCCTTCAATAAAAATTTCTCCACTAGTTTTCTTTTTATCACCAAATAAAACCGAGAACAATGTATGCGTACCTGAACCTAAAAGACCAAAAAATGAAACAATTTCACCTTTTTTTACAGTGAATGAAACATCTTTTATTTTATCTAAATAGTTTAGATTTTTAACCTCAAAAATAATATTACCTTTTTGAATATCTGTCCTTTTATATTGTTCAGAAAAATCTCTACCAACAATCATTTTTACCAGTTCAGCTTTATTTGTATCTTTTGTAAATTTTTCTCCTACTTTCTTTGAATCCCTGAGTACTACCACTCTATCAGTAATTATAAAAATTTCCTCTATTCTGTGTGTAATATATATAATAGATACACCATCATTTTTTAATTTTCTTATTACTTCATAAAGATGTTCCACATCTTTTTCAGAAAGTGCAGAGGTTGGCTCATCCATTACCAATATTTTTGCTTTCTGTCTAATTGCTCTAGCAATTTCTACAATTTGCTTTCCGCCAACACTCAAATTTTCCACATATTCATTTGGATTAATATTAGAGCCTAAATTGTTAAGTATTTCCCTAGATTTTTGAAACATTACCTTCCAATTAACTATGCCAGCTTTATTTCTCACTATATTATCAGCAAAAATATTCTCAGCAACAGTTAAACTATCATAGGTGTTTAATTCTTGATAAATAACTCTTACTCCGGCTAAAATAGATTCTGCTGGACTTAAAAATACTTTTTTCTCACCTTCAATATAAATTTCCCCTTCTTCTAAGAAATAGTCTCCTGAAAGTATTTTGATTAAAGTCGATTTACCAGCACCATTTTCACCCAAAAGACCTAATATTTCCCCTCTCTTTAAATTAATAGAAACATTGCTTAAAGCACAGACTCCAGGAAAATTCTTAGTAATGTTTTTCATTTCTAGTAAATATTCATTAGTTTTAATTTTTTGATTATCCAAAAAAACCATCCTTTAATTAAACTATTACTGGATTAACAATAAAGAATTGGGGTTGTAAGTCACAATTACTTACAACCCCAATTTTATAAACTATTTTTGTGGATAATATTGGTCTATATTGTCCTTTGTAATAATAACATTTTCTACATACATTTCTTTAGGTACAGCTTTCTCGCCACCATACATATAAGCAAGTGAACCAGGAATTAAATATTCACCATATTTTTCTGGAAAGTATGATGAATCACCATCAACAATATTATCCCGTATTAACTGCATACCTAATTCATCAAGTCCTTGGGAACAAATTAAAGTATTATCTGGATCCCAACGCCCTGATATGTCAGCTGCAGCTTGATATCCTGCAGCACTTTGGTCATTTAAACAAAATAAAACTATACTTTTTGCTTGTGGATACTTTGCTAAAATATCTTGAAAATCTTTCTTTGCTTTTTCTGTTGATGATGAATCTGCAACTGCCCACACACCTTTGCTTCCTGTTTTTTCAGGATCTACAATGTCTCCATATTTCTTAACCATTTCATCAACTGAACCTTTAATTCTCAAAAATACCGTTTCTCCAACTTGTGGAACATTCTGGTATAAAATTAAATCAACTTTATCTATACCTCCCATTTTTTCAATTTGTTCTATGGCCCATTGGCCAGTTAAGACAGCTGTACCGTAATTATTAACACCCATAAATGGAAAATCTCCAACTGGAACATCTATAGCAATAATAAAAACTCCTTTTTCTTTTGCTTCTTTGGCTATTTGGTCATTTATTTTTGCATCAAATTGAAATTGTAAAAATACCTCAGGTTTTTTATTAAAAATTATATCTTTATTTTGAATAGCTATTTGTGGATCAGCTGCATTATCAAGAATAGTCAAATCACTATCCAAACCACCTGCAAGCTTCCAATGTTCAATTATACTATTTTCAACTGATGTACAGAAAGGAAAAGCCTTAATAATATTTGCAAATGCTAAAGTGTGACCTTTTGCAGGCTCTCCTTCATATTTGCCTGCTTTTGCCATTTCCCTGAAAGTTTCATAAAGCTTTTCTTTTGGAATGCTTGTAAGATCCACTCCTGTTGTTTCTGCTGATGTTGTTTCTGCTGATGTTGTTTCTGCTACCGTCGTTTCTGCTGCAGTAGTCTCCGTGGTACTTTTAGTTTTACAACTCGGTAACAGCACAAAAGCTAAAACTATTAATGCTACAATGCCTAGACTAAAAATTACTTTTGTTCGTTTCACTTTTCAAACCCCCTTTTTCATTAATTTGATTTTTCATTTCTACAATTACAATTTAAAGATAATTGATTTCTTTTAAAATCACCTCCCTTTTTAATTAAATCTTTAAAATTTTTTTTAATTAATAATAAAAGGTAATAGATAAATTAAAAATAATTTTAAAATTTAACAATTTATTGTGAAAAAATATAAATTCTTAACAATTATAGCATAAAATAATCATTATACAAATAAAATTTACAATAATAATCTTTAATAATCACAAAAAACCTAAATAAAATTTACTCATATTGAATTATTATTCTTAATTTTTTGAAAATATTAAAAAATTAAGTGCAACTCATATATCTAAAAGTTTAAATACATAATTCTAAACGTATAAAAAATCTCTATATTCTAATTTTTTTATTTTTTTTAAATTTGCCCAATATGCTAATTCTTCAAGATAAGGCCCAACATTTTTTAAAACAATTGGAAAATGGTGCGGCAGTCCGTTTACTAATAAAGTATTTGCAAGATCCCAAACTTTAATAGGATCCTGGTATAAATAAAGATTGTTGACCCATCCTCTGCTTCCACTAAAAGATTTTTTATTTGAATTAAAAAATTTTCCTGTTACATAATAAAAATAGTCACCTTCTCCTACAACCCTAAATATTGTTACATCACTATTTTTAAAAATTAAGTCAGTAATAGGACCACAATTTTTAGCACTTTCTGCATAATCTGCAAAATAGTGCTTCTCACAAATAACACCTCTAGAGTCAGCCATTTCAAAAGGCGCCGAACCGCAATGCCAAAGAAGTAGAGAATTATCCCTTTCATCAAACTTAGGTAAATCCATAATAGCTACTACATCATCAGTAAGAAGCTTTAAAATATACATAGATATTGTTCCTAAAACATCAGCCTCGCAACCAGCAACAATACCATCGCTATTTAGCAATGAGTTTATTAAGCAACCTGTCATTTCTTTTACTGGCATTAATTTTGGCCAACATGAAAAAGCAACTGCAGAATAATTATTTTCTGTACATATCTTCTTTATGGCTAAATACATTTTTACAGATTCTATTATTTTATCTTTTCCTACCCTTTGTACTTTACATTTAGATAAGACTTTATTTGCTTCTTTTTCAACAATTTCAGTTGATATTTTATCACCTAAATTCCATATATCTTCAACTTCATAATCTCTAATAACATCTACACCTAAATTCTTGTAAATTTCTCTTGTATTAACCATATGGTTAATATGCCCATCAGCAAGTTTACCAATTTGAGCAACTCTTGAGTTTCTAAGGTTCTTTAAGGC
>JACVJA010000120.1 GCA_015661035.1 Candidatus Calidifonticultor daggyaiensis
TCTAAATAATTTTTTCATTTTCTATATTAGAATTTTTTTTATGATATATTTCATAAAAAATCTCAATATCTTTGTTAATTCTAAGATATGCCATAAGGTTATATAACTATTCTTCTTTTATCCATTTAGTTATCTCTTTCCACGTATGATTTTTTGCAAAACTACCAACCATCAGTCCTACATGACCTACATTATCATAAATTAAAGTTTTTTTATCTGTAGAACCAATCAGTTCTTCAGCTATTAAGCCAGAACTTAGTGGTACTATGTGATCATCACTGGAAAGAATATTTAAAAATTTATTTTTATATTTCTTTAAATTTACTAATTCTCCATTTATGATTAATTCTTGATTTAATAACTTATTTTTTTTATAAAAATCTTCTATATAACGTATAGAAAATTTCCCGGGAAATGGTATATTGTCTGATGTCCACAATTCCATTGCTTTATAAAAACGGACAAATTCCAAATCATCAAATCTTTCAATCAAAGTTCGAATAGCTGTTAGCCGATTTATAGGTTTTAAAGTAGAAAATACAATATACATAAATTCTGGTGGTATATTTCCAAATGTTTCTACTATTGTCTCTACTTTTATACCGGAGAAATCTACCCATTTTCTCAATATTCCAGCATTAGAAAAATCAATAGGACTTGCTAAATTAATTAAACTCCGAACGTTATTGGAGTACAATGAAGCATAGATAAAGGACAACGTACCTCCTATGCAATATCCCATTATGTTTATATTTGGTTCCTTTAAAAGTTTTTTGGTTTCTTCTACAAAAATATTAAATATTAAGCATAGATAATCTTCGAAAGTATAATATCTGCCAATTTGGTT
Organism: Candidatus Calidifonticultor daggyaiensis; assembly: GCA_015661035.1. Classification (GTDB taxonomy): domain Bacteria; phylum Actinomycetota; class Humimicrobiia; order Humimicrobiales; family Humimicrobiaceae; genus Calidifonticultor; species Calidifonticultor daggyaiensis. Next base: position 848 of record JACVJA010000120.1, read on the forward strand.
AGGTTTCCCCCAATCAATCATAAAAACGTCAATATCATTAGATATTAAATATTCAATAAAACTTCTATTTGGCAAAAGATCAAAAATATATGGTTTATTGATCAATGATGGAACGAGAAATAGATGATATTTGCTTTTACCTGGTATACTATTTTTGCTATAAAATAGCAATCTTGCAGGACCAACTTCTGATATTATTATATAAGGAGTAGGAGCTACATTAACTTTTCTAAAGTTTAAAACTTCTTCAATAAAATAATAGACAGAAGCTACGTTATCAAAAAAATTTTGTTTTTCTTCCATGATATTCTCCTTATAGGTAAGCTAATATTTTATTTCTAATATTTTTTTAAAGCTAGGATTCAATATTATTTTTTTTTAATTTTTTATTTTCATTTTGTAATTTAATAAGATATAAATGTTGATTGATTTTTTCAGCTACATATGTAGTTTTCCAAATGTCTTCACTTTTAGGTATTCCTAAATTTTCTAAAGCAGAAGTTTTAAGTTGATTTAAGAAATTAAAAAGGCTAAAAAGATTGTTCCATAACTTTCCACTTGTTTGTATTATAATTTCGTTTTCATTTAGATAATCAAAGATCGAAATTAATGTTCTTTCTAATTTTATTAAATGTTCCTTAAATTTATCTTTTTCGTCTTTATTTTGTGTTGATAATAAATAATTTTTTTCAATTCTACTCATAGTTCATTACCATTAAATTTAAAAAATAAATTATGTAAATCAAAATATTGATTTTTTGTATTTTTTTTTGATATTGATTGACAAAATTTTCATAATATCAATGATGTTTATTGATTATTACATTATGATTTTTGGAATAACATACTTTTCAATATCTGCATCTATACTTGTTTTTTTTAATATTTTCATAATTTTATCATTTTTAAGTAAAAAAAGCAAAAAATTTTACACAAAAGTGTTGAATTATTTTTTTATTTTTTTTATTCCAACTAATATATCGTATTTAGCTACTACTATTTTTGTAAATCCTATATTTGCTTATTATAGGTGGCTTACTGTTCCATCGGTATTTCTCTCTTATTCTATTTTGATTTTTTTTATTTTAATTTTTAAAGAAAAACAAAGTGGTTTGGTATATATGTTTAAAAAATATTTTTTCTTTTTTTTATTATTTTTTTCTTTTGGAATTAGTTTTTTTTTCTACTACAAGAGTTTTAATCAAAAAGTGATTTATGTTTTTTCTGGTCATAATTATGAGCTTTTAGTACCAGATGTTAATAAAATTATTTTTTACTCATTAATAGGTATGTTAATTGTCATGTTAGTAAGTGTGTTATATAAAACATATCTATTTATATTAAGTTTAAAAAGTATAAAGTTTAATCGTTTAAACTTAGAGAAAGAATTAAGTGGAAAAGAAGTGTTTATGTGCATTTTGATAATATGGCTATTATTTTTAACTCAACTAATTCCAACTATAACCAATATTTTGAGTGTTTATAAAATTATTGATAGAGGTTTTCATTATTTGATTTTCGTAATTGTAATTTTATTAGGATTTTTTTCTGTTTTTTTAATTTACATTAATGTAGAAAAAGAAGAAACTTCAGTACTTTTTAAAATTAATGGTATAAGTATAACTACTCTATTGTTGTTGACACAGTTAATTACATATTTGATGTTAAGAGATATTGAGCTAAATTTTGTAAAAATTTACCAATTAAAATATGAAAATTTATTGAATAATTTTAATTTTGAATCATTAAAAAACTTACAAAATTATGAAACACCTATCTTGATTCTTGATAGTCAACATAAAGAATTTTTATATATTGATGATAATTATCAAAATCTGGAATTTATTGAAAATGTAAAAAATATTGAGAGGACAGAAAATAAAACATTTTTTTATCAAATTATGAATATTTTAGTTTTAAGGTTTACATTGTCAGATAATAAAGTAATTTATACATCTTATTTTGTATTAAGGGAATTTTTGCATAATTATTCTTATAAAATTTTTTTCTTATTATTTTTTTTGAATACATTTGTTTTGGTATTTTTTCCTTTTTTTTATAAATCAGAAATTGTTAAATCTATAGAAGAACTAATCAATAAAATAGAAGTTATTCAGAAAACAAATAATTACAATTTGGCTGTAAAAAAGTTTTTTAATGATGAGTTTGGAGTTATTACAGATTTTTTTAATAAAATGGTGTTTGATTTAAAAATTTCATATGATCAATTAATTCAATATACAGAGGAACTAGAACTTAAGGTTCAGAAGAGAACTGAAGAACTTAATGAGCAAATTCAAATTGTTAAGAAGTTGAAAGAGCAACAAGAGGGAGATTATTTTTTATCTTCTTTATTGACGAAGGGTTTGACTAAAAGAAACATCGATGATAAAATTAGTTTTAAAATTTTTTCTTATTTAAAACAGTCTAAAGAGTTCATATTTAGAAATAAAAAAGGGGAAATAGGTGGTGATAATATTATTTTGGATGAAATCTACGTTTACAATCAATTTTCAAGAAAAATCGAATTATATATTTTTGGAGCTGTTTCTGATGCATTAGGATCTTCATTACAAGGAGCATTTGGTTCGATAGTATTTTCTGTTATAATATTTTCTTATTTAAAGAATTTAAAGAAACAAGTTTTAATAGAAAAAGAAGATAGCATTTTAAAAGAATGCTACTTTTTGCTTCAAAAAATCTTTTTGTCTTTTGATGGAAGTATGACTTGTAGTGCTATGTTATTTATTATAAATGATATTACAAAAGAAATGTATTATATAAATTGTGATTTTCCTAGTTTAATTATAATCAACTCTCTAAAAAAAGGAGAATTGATAAAAACTTTAAAAGATGAAAAATTACCCTCTATTGGGAGAGAGCATAATATGAAACTAAAAATTAATAAATTGAATCTTGGTAAAAATGAAAAAATACTTATCTTCTCAGATGGTATCAATCATTTAGAACTTAACTTCGATGGTTACAACTATGATTTTTTTAATTTTTCGAAAAAATTTAATTTTGATTTTTTTGAAATAGTACAAAAGTTAGAAAATAAAATGTTTAAAGATGATATTTCTTTAGTTGTTATTGAAAATCAGGGATATCCCGTAGAAAGAAAAGTTTCTAATAATGTATTAGATATATTTTTTAGACTTTTAAGAAGCAAAAAAAATGAAATAACAAAAAATTTACTATCAAAAATTGAAAGTGTTGACTTTTTAAATGTTGATATTCTTATATGCTTTTCTTTGTATTATTATTTTTCAAAAAATTATAATACTGCAATAACTATAGTTGAATCAATAATAATGAATTATTATAAGAATCTCACAGATAAAGATTTCTTTTTATTAATAAATTTATATTATAAAATTTTTATAAAAATAAAAAACAATAAAGTTTTGAAAGTAAATTTTAATTTAGTGCTGGACTACTTTTTAAATAAAATCCAAAATACGGAGTTAACAAAAAGTAAGATGGCATTTTCGAGAAGAATACTTAAAGGCATAGTTAAGTTAAGATCTTTAAGTAAACAGCAAAGAGAGAGATTAAAAGAAAAGTTAGATGAATTATTAGTAATATAATATTTTTATTTAGTGAATAAAAACTAAATATAACTTATTTACATTATTATTACGATATAAAAAAATGTATAAAAAAAGTCTTATGAGATTAAAATTTAAGTGTTCTAAGTGAACACTTAATTTATTTACAAAAATTAGGGAATTTTGTTTTAATGTTGATATATATAGACACACATTGACATGCCTCCACCAGAAGCACAGAATACAATTATGTCATTTTCTTGTAATGGATTCTTTTGAATATATGTATGAAATGCCATTGGTATACAAGCGCTTCCAGTATATCCATAATCACTCATAATTGTTGTTGTTTTTTCAAATGGTTCATTAAGTTTTTCCATGACTATTTTTATTGCGTTAATATTTATTTGAGTAAATATGTAATGCTTAACGTTTTTTGTTGTTAAATTAGCTTCTTTTAATGCATCTAGGACTAAAGTGGGCCAATGATAAACATTATGTTCAGGACCAAATTTTTTTAAGAATCTTACTTTGTATATGGAATTGGGATCTTCTAAAATTTCTTTAGTTACTAATTTATATGTACCTCCAGCATAAATTCCCATATAATCATAAAATTCACCATTACCATAATATTTTGAACTTAGTCTTCCTAAATGCCCATTAACTGGTAAACCTTTTAAAACAAATGCTCCAGCTCCATCAGCAAAAATTGATGCTGTTCTTTTATCTTTCCAATCGATGAATTTACTCATATTATAAGAACCAATTAGTAATACATGTTTTATATTTGGGTCTAAAATAATATTCTTGGAAGCTACATCTAATCCTATCACAAATCCTGAGCAAGCAGAATTAATATCATAAAAACCTGCATTCTTGCAGTTTAAGAAATATTGTACTTTAGAAGCAGAAGAAGGAGATAAATATTCTGGTGTATCAGTAGCTAATATAATTAAATCGATATCTTCTGGTTTTATATTTGCTGCATTCAAAGCATTTTTTGCTGCTTCTATAGCCATAGAAGCAGTTGTTTCCTCAGGATCAGCAAAATATCTTTGGTGAATTCCTATATTTTTTGAAACAAAATCATTAATTTTTTCACCTATTTTTTTTTCAATGTCAAAGTTAGTGAATTTATTTTTAGGTACATATATACCTGTTCCAATAATTTGTACTCTTTTCAAAATAAACCTCCAATGCTTATTGTTTAGAATAAGGGAAGAATTTTTTAAAATTTTGTTT
>JACVJA010000121.1 GCA_015661035.1 Candidatus Calidifonticultor daggyaiensis
GATTTTAATGTAACTGATAGCGGAAGACTAATAGAAGGTTTTGTAGATGATCTTTCAAACTGGTATGTTAGAAGAAGTAGAAGAAGATTTTGGAAAAGTGAAAATGATTCTGATAAGATTAGCGCTTATAAAACATTATATGAGTGTTTAGTAACAGTTTCTAAGCTAGCTGCTCCATTTATACCGTTTATAACTGAAGAAATTTATCAAAATTTAGTAAAGAATCTCAATAAAGGTTTTGAAAGCATCCATTTAGAAGAGTATCCAGTATGTGACGAAAATTTAATTGATAAAGAGCTGAGTTATAAAATGTCTGTTGCACGTAAGATAATAAGTCTTGGAAGATCTATTAGAAACAAGATAAATATAAAAACGAGGCAACCCCTAGAATATGTAAAAGTATTTTTTGAAAAAGATGATAAAAAGCTTTCAGCATGTATGCATTTTAAAGATTTAATTCTTGATGAGTTAAATGTTAAGGAACTTCAAATAATTGATAACCAAGAAGAAATTGTGTCGTATATAATTAAGCCAAACCTAAAAATATTAGGTCCAAAATATTCTAATCTTTTGCCTGAAATTATAAAGGCTTTAAATAATAAAAATAAGGCTCAAGTTGCTTTAAAAGTTAAAAATCAAAAACCAATAAATTTAATAATTAATAGTAAAGATATAGAAATTTTGCCGGAAGAAGTTATTGTTGAAATTAAAAATATTGAAAATATTGGTGTTGAAAGTGATGGAGAATTTACTGTTGGTATGCCTACTACTATAAATGAGAGTTTAAAACAAGAAGGTTTTTGCAGAGAGTTAGTCCACCAAATACAAAATTTTAGAAAAGAATCTAATTTTCAAATTGAAAATACTATAAGTTTGGTTATTTTAGCTGAAAAAAATATACTAGAAGTAATAAAAAAATTTAAAGATTATATAACTAAAGAAACATTAGCTACTGAATTAAAAACCTATGATTACAATACATCTTTAAGAGATAAAGATTTAAAGGAACTAGACATTTTTAATGATAGCTTAAAAATAAAAGAATTTAAAATTAATGAAAATAATATAAAAATAGGAATAAAAATTTCAGGAAGTATTTTGTAATAAATACAATTTAAATAATAATTTATAGAAATAACAGTATTAAATGATAAGCGATTCAACTAGCAAAAATTTGAGTGTTGATTTGGATAGTTTAAGAAATAGTAAAAATAAAAATATCTTTTACTCAAATAAAATCTTAAATTTTATATTTTTAATAAGTACATTTTTAATTTTACTTTTTGATCAAATTACAAAATATATTATAAATTTAAAACCTCAAAATTATTTTCCTTTAGCTTTAATTCCAAATTTTCTTTATATTACAAGAGTTACAAATACTGGTGCTTCTTTTGGAATGTTTCAAAATAAAACCAATATATTAATTATAGTTTCGGTTATTGCTATTATTTTAATCATTGTTTTAAAAATTAAATTAAATTTAAAATCTTTTTTTTATAATATTGCACTTGGTTTTATTCTAGGTGGAGCAATAGGTAATCTAATTGATAGGTTTCTTTATGGTGAAGTGACCGATTTTATACATGTTGTATATTTTGCTGTATTTAATATTGCAGACAGTTTTATTGTTATTGGATTTGGAATTATAATTATAATACTAATTAAAAGTTATAAAAATAAAAACTTTTTTTTAAAAAATAATTAAATAAATTTTATCATTCTAAATTGGATCATTCAAAAAAAATAAATAATAACAACTCAGTATCAATCTTTAAGATTACAGAAAACAATAACAATAAAAGAATAGACAAGTTTTTAACTAATAAAATAACAGATAGATCCAGAAACTATATACAAAAATTATTAGAAATGAAAGGCGTATTAGTAAATGATAAAGCAGTTGGTAAAAGTTATAAATTAAAAACTGGCGATGTAGTTATAATTAAAAATATAAACCTTGCTGAAGAAAATATTGATGTTAAGCCGCAAGAAATAACTTTAAATATTATTTATGAAGACGATTATTTAATTGTAATTTCAAAACAGGCAGGAGTTGTAACACATCCAGCACCAGGAAATTATGAAAACACTATCGTAAATGCTGTATTATTTTATTTAAATTCTAAAAAAGAAAATTTTAATAATCATATTAGACCTGGGATTATTCATAGGCTTGATAAAGATACTTCAGGATTAATGATTATTGCAAAAAACAGCATTATTCAAAAAAAGATGTCTGATGCTTTTAAAGAAAGAAAAATCTTAAAAATATATAAAGCTTTGGTTTACGGCAATTTTAAAGAAAAGAAAGGTAAAATAGATTTTTGTCTTTCAAGGTCTGACAAGGATCGAAAAAAGATATCAGTGTCTCTTAATAATGGTAAAGAAGCAGTAACAGAGTTTAAAGTTGAAGAAAACTTTTATAATTGTACTTTACTAACTGTATATCCAAAAACTGGAAGAACACACCAAATAAGAGTACACTTTAGTTATATAGGACACCCAATAATAGGTGATATTTTATATGGTAATGAAAAAACTAGGCAAATAGCAGAAATAATTGGGTTAAAAAGGCAATTTTTACATGCTTATTCCATTTCTTTTAGTCATCCTATTACTGATGAAATAATAAATTTAAAAGATAACTTGCCGGATGATTTAGTTCAATCATTATGTAATTTAAGAAAATTAAAATTTTAATTTATAACTCTTTTTATAATTATTTTATCATCATATATTATTTTTAAGGTAATTAAGTTTAATAAACAATATGATTAAAAAAGTTTATTTAAGATTTTTTGAAAGGATAAAAAGTAATGGCAAACATTAGAAGGTTAGTTTTAGATGTTCTAAAACCACATACCCCAACACTTGTTGATTTAGCTGTGCAGCTTGCAGACCTTGAAGGCATTGAAGGAGTTGATATTTCACTAAAAGAAATGGACCAAAAAGTTGAAAATGTAAAAATTACATGCGAAGGAGAAAATATAAATTTTGAGCAGGTCGAAAGAGTAATTATGGAAAACGGCGCATCAATTCATAGCCTTGATAAGGTTTCTGCAGGTGCAAGCATAATTGAAGAAGTAACTACTCAACAAGACTAAGTAAGAATAAATAATAAAAAAATAATAGATAAAAATACTATATTTGTATTTAAATAAGCAAAAAGATTAAAAATATTAAATTCATCAATGCTGATTATACTGTAAGATTAAAACAAAGTATAAGATTAAAATAAAATTAATTTAAGTTGATCTTATTTCTTGCTTCATAAATACTACATATGACACTGCAAAGCAAATAATTGCAAGTGCAATTACAACAATTAACTGTGGCCAAATTTGAAGTAAACTCTGGCTTAACGATAATGGTCTTGCAATTAACTTACTTAAGTCACTTTCAGTTATTCTAAGAGCAAAGTGTCCTAAAGTAGGATCTACAATAGCTGCAGTGGACTCATAAAATAAAATAAAAGGAGAAATTCTTAATAAATCAACTGACAAAGATAAATTCTTTAATTGTGTTGCAAGAGATGAACCATCTGTAACTGGTATTATTTGGTCTGCAATTTGCGGCGCAATAAAAGGCCAGAAGAATGTTAAAAATAACCAAATAGGAATAGCTGTCAATATGGCAGCAGCAACATTTCGCATAATTACTGAGAATAACAATGACAAACTCATCCAAAATGCACCATAAATAATACAAATAATAATAAAGATAAAAATCCTTAAAATTTCTTCTGATGTTGGCGGTACTCCAATTGTACGAAAACCAATTCCTAATATAATTAGAATTATACTCGCAATCATTATTGATAGGGAAGTTATACCTGCAAGAAATTTCCCATTTATCAAATTATCTCTATATATAGGTTGAGAAAGAATCCTGCTCATATTACCAGAATTACGTTCAGAATTAATAGCATTAAAACCAAATAGTATACCAATTAATGGAATGAATGCCCCAAAAAATCTGACTAAATTGAATGTCATAATTGCCTTAATTTCACCAACTGTATATAGCTTTAGAAAAAATAATTCATCTATGAATACTTTTACTAGTAAAGCTTGATCTGTACTCATTGGGGCAGATTTTATTGACTGAATTGAAAGAAAAGCAAACCCTAATCCTGCAATATATATTAATGCAAGCAAAATAAGAAATATTTTACTACTGAAATAATCGCTAATTTCTTTTCTAAAAACTGTTAAAGTTCCTCTCATGTTTCTCCTCTTAAAATTATTCTCCTCTTAAAATTAATAGAATCAAACTAAATAAGGTTAATTTTTTTATAAAATTAATCTTCTTTAAAATATTTTAAATAAATTTCTTCTAATGATGAATCTTTTATATTCATTCTTGTAAGTAGTAAATTATTATCTACTATAATTTTTGAGATTTGAGGTCTTATATCTTCATCACTAATTACTTCTATAACATTATCTTTTTTATTAACTTTAACTACTTTATCTATTTCTTTAATTTTATTTAAAACTTCATCAGTAATATTAGAAACTTCAATTTCAATTATATATCTTCCTTCACCAAATAAACCCCTGCTTAATAAATCAATTTTGACTTCACCAATTAGCTTACCTTTGGACATAATACCAATCCTACTACAAATTTTTTGTATTAGATTTAATTGATGGGAAGAAATTAAAAATGTTATATTTTTTTCTTTATTGAGAATTTTAATATTGTCAAGAATTTGGTTTGCAATTTTAATATCCAGCCCTTCTGTTGGTTCATCAAGTATTGCAAGTTGCGGGTCTTTAATTAAGACATCTGCTATTCCTAATCTTTTTTTCATACCTTTTGAGAATGTGCTAACTAGATTATTTTTTACATTATCAAGACCAACAATTTCCAAAACTTCTTGAATTTTATTTTCTATTTCTCTCTCAGGTATGCCATTTAATTCTGCTGTATATTTTAAATTTTGTCTTGCTGTTAAATCTTCATAAAATCCTAACCTTTCAGGCAAATAACCAGTAATTCTTTTTACCCTAATTGGTTCCTTTGTTGAATTAAAGCCAGCAACAGTTATTTGACCTGATGTTGGTTCAGTAAGCCCTAGAAGCATTAAAATAAAGGTTGATTTTCCAGCACCATTAGGCCCAAGCAAGCCAAAGATTTCGCCTTTGTTTATAGTTAAGTTTAAATTATTTACAGCAGCTTTCCCATTATATTGCTTAGTTAAATTTTTAGCTATAATTAATGGGCTTCCTAATGAAATATTACTATTCTGATTATTTTTTTCTTTATTTACTTGTACGGTGCTAACATAATTACTTTTAAAACTTTCCATGTTACTTTTAAAGCTTTTGTCATAATTTAATAAATTTATATTTTTATTAATATTAATCATATTTTTCTTGTGTATTCTTATTTATTAATTAATTGTTCAACATTAAGTACTGATATTTTAAATTTTTTTTATTATTATTTAAATTTAATAGGTTAAGGTTAATTAACATTATTCTTATTCTTCTTCTACCTTCTTCCAAGCCTAGCAAATATTACACCAACACCTACAACTACGACAACAATTATTGCAATTCCTATCCAACCCCAAATAGACGGAGTTTCTACTGTTACTCTAACGTCTATA
>JACVJA010000122.1 GCA_015661035.1 Candidatus Calidifonticultor daggyaiensis
ACATATAACTTTTATTCTTGAAGGAGATGTTTTAAAAGGTGAATTTTCTCTTGTTCGTCTTAAAAAAGCATCAGAAAAGGACTGGCTTTTAATAAAGAAAAATGATGAGTTTGCAAAAAATATTGAAGTCACAGAAATTAAAGCCCCTAATGAAAAATAATTTAAATTAATTTTATATTAAAAAATTCCACAAATTGTTTTACTTGTCAAAATATCTGAATATAAATATAAATTTCTATTTTCAAAATTAAAAACCTTAATTATTTTTTTTAACTCACTTTCACTTTTATTTAATTTTATTATTTTGTTTACTATATTTTTTTCATTAATAAAAAAATAAGTATTGAATTTGGTGTTAGGGTTATCTTCTAAAATTGCGGCATAAAAAATTCCGGTTTCTACAAAATCATTAAAGAAATGGCTTCCAAAAGATAGCTCTGGCATATAGCCTGCTTTTTTAAAAGAAATTTCACAGATAATTTTAATATTACTTATTTCTGAAAACATTACAGGTACTCCTAATTCTGGTGATTTTGTACCGATTCGTCCTGGGGTTAAAAGTAGTATGGTTTTATCTTTTTTTTCAAAGATTTTATTTAACAATCCAATTTTTCTTGCAACTATGTATTTTTTATTATAGGGTAGATTATAATAGCTCAAAGGGTCTATCTGTATTACAATATCAATTTTTTCTGCAGTTGCACCCCCCATGGTATTACCTATAGTTTGGAAAAGAACATTTTCTGAACATATTTTTGGTATAACGATATTTATAAAACGATTTTCTATTTGGAGAGGTCTACATTGAAGTAAATTAATTGTGTAATCCAGCTTATTATTAAAATTACAAGTAAATTCTATATCGATGGGATAATTATATTCTTTTTGTATAGTTTTCATAATTATTTTTATTGTTGATATGAAATTACTATTATTTATAATACCTTTGCATGTGGCAAAAATTACTTCAATATTTTTATTCATTTGGCTATATTTTGATTCCATTTCCCAATCATGCTCAAAAACTAAATTTTTATACCATAATGGAAGTATTTTTGATATTTCTGGTAACTCAGAGGTTTTAAAAACACCTTCCTTTAAATCTAAAAAATCTATTTTATGTTGTGAATGTTCAAATCGACTTTCATTATCAGTTAGAGGAATTAAATTAGGATTATCTAAACTCACTATCCTTGGATAGTCATTTTCTGTTCTTTCAACAGCTCTTGTTCCTAAGCCTACTACTAATCTAACCATACCTGCAGCGGGATTTATGTTTTTATGCCATCTATATGAATTATAAGAATAACCTACTCCAGAGATACAAGGCATGTAAATATTAGAAAAGGTTACACCAGAAACTCTTTGTATAAGTATAGCCATTTGCTCATCTGTTTTATCTTGACCGTGCTTTAATCTATATTCTAAAGCAGATTTATTCTGAGTACTGGCGTATACTTTTTTTACTGCCTTTTCAAACTCGGATAATCTTTTTTCAAGATTCCCACTATTAACACAAAAAACAGATTCATATTTTCCAGCAAATGCATTACCAAAACTATCTTCTAATAAACTGCTTGATCTTACTATAATTGGATTTTGACCATAGTATTCAAGTATTATTCTAAATTGTTCTCTTATATTCTCAGAAAATGAACCACTTAAAATTTTTTGTTTTAGAATTTTCGCCAATGAAAAATAATTATTTTTATTTCTTTGGTTAATTCTTAATTTCCAACAATCATTTTGGACAAGGTATGTGTAAAATACATCGGTTCCAATATAAAATGAGTCATGTACTTCTAGTTTTGAAAATTTTCTTCTTAGATTATTTTCAACAATTTTTCTAGAAAGAAGCATGCCTATAGCCTTACCCCCAATTTTGCCTGAACCTATCATTCGTTCCTTTATTGCTATTAAATCTTTAATATTAAAATGTTTTAGAATAAGATTTATTATTCTTTCATCTTTTCCTATTAATTTTTCACAAATTTTTTTTGCAATACGACTGTTGTTTTGGGATTTCTTTTTCGCATTTAAAAAAAACCTATCCCAGCTATCTAAATTTTGTTCATCCTGTTTAAAAAATTTTTTTTCAGCTAATTTATAAAAATTGTTTAAATCCAATGCACTTGATAGAGTAATAAGTGTATCTTTTTTTTCTTTATTAATTTTGTGTGGCAGAAACATAATATTAGAATACCTATTCCAGACCTTTAAGGGATGTATATAAATTTCGTTTTCAGTAGAATAAATATTTAAAAACACTTGAGTTGTCTCTCTAATTTTTGCAATAGTGTCAAATGAATGTTTGCCCCTAATAAGAGAAAAATATGCTACTGTATCTTGTTCAAATAAGTAAGGACAGGTGACGAAAAAAAAGTTACCCATCATCAAATCAGATGTCCAAAATGTTTGAAGTTCAGAAATACAGTCAAATATATAAAAGCTTTCTTTTCCTTCGGCATTAATTATCTCGTGTACTTTTATTGTAAAACTTTCAAAACCTGATTCTGCTTTTAGGCGGTATATTTTTAATTTGTCCTGTTTTTTAAAGAGTGGCTTATGTTGGGCAAATCTCAGATATATTATGTTTCTTTTTTCATCAATTGCTTTGTTTACTATTGCTTCTGCAAAAAAGGCATACTCTTCAATTCTTGAGATTTGCCAGACAACATTATCTCCAAGCCTTATGTAATCCAAGACCTTATCAAGGTCTTGGATTCCTGAATTTATTTTGTTAAGAGCAGGCATTTAAGACATACCATAATTTAAAATAGCATTTGATTCTTCTTTATCCAAATCCATAACATATGGAATGCCACTAATCTCAGCTGCTTCCTTTGTTAATGATACTAAGTCATTTCTATCAATATACTCTAATGAAAATTTTCTAGCACCACACATTAATTGCTTGAGTCCTTGTTCGAGTCTTTTAAAGTACGTGATTAAACCTATTGCTGAACCTGGAATGTCTTTATATCTATCACCAAATTTTTTCTTTAGATTAGTTGACTCAATAAAAATTGTCTCAAAGTTATCACCATATTTTTTGATAGATTGTGGGATTGAGCCTTCCTCAATTTTTTGTGTAATTGTTTTTCCAACCATACAAGCAGTAATAGGAGATCTAGCCATCCCGATAAGTTTAAAATACGGTGCACCAATAGCCAAGCCTTTAAACATTTGGTCTTCTAAAATGAAACCACCTGCTATTACTAAATCTGGAATATATTTTCCTTTGTCAGCTAGAATTTTTACTTGATTATATGCTAAACATTGAAGAAAAACTGTTGGGATACCCCACTCATTCATCATTCTCCAAGGACTCATTCCCGTGCCGCCACCTGCTCCATCAATAGTAAGTAAATCTATTTCAGCTTCGGAGCTGTATTTAATTGCTCTTGCTAAAACCGAGGGCCTATATGCGCCTGTCTTTAAAAATATTCTTTTAGCTCCAATTTCACGCAAGTAATTTACAGTTTTTAAAAATTCTTCTTTTTCTACCATTCCAATTCTTGAGTGTCTTTCAAATTCTTTAAAGTCGCCATGATTAAAAGCATTTTGTACATAAGGATCTAAGGGGTCAGGGAGAACAATATAGCCTCGTCTTTTTAATTCAATAGCCCTATTTAAATCACTTATTTTTATTTCTCCTCCAATATTTTTAGCACCTTGTCCCCATTTTAATTCTACTGTTTCTACTCCTAATTCTTTAATTGCATATTCTAAAACACCAAAACGAGTGTCTTCAACATTAGCTTGAACTACTATATCCCCATAACCATTTTCCTGCCAATCTTTATATAGTTTTACACGCCTTTGTAGTTCTGGTGATTTTTTTATTTTTCCTTTGCTATCAAATTCTGAATTTGGATCTACCCCACAAACATTTTCTCCAATAGTTAAAACAACTCCTGAAATGGCCGCTCCGATTGCTAGCCCATCCCAATGGTTTTTTGCAATATCTGTTGAACCCAAACCAGGGATAATAATTGGAAGTTTTAACTTTAAGTCTTTATTTTTTCCGACTTTTAATTCAAGGTTTACATTAGTAAAAACTGCTTTGTCGCTATCAGATTCTATTCCATATGCGCCAAAAGCACTTCCCATAATATTAAAATGAGAGTAATCTATTGGACTATCTTTTTGTGATGCTGCAGTAATTTTGCCAAAAGGCTGAGGATAAATTACTTCTGTACCACGATAGGCTGATTTGCCTATTTCACATAGTCCAAGACATCCTTCTATACAAGTTACGCACATACCGCTAAAGGGACTGTAATCATTACCAAAAAAATTTTTTGTCCCGGTAGCAGCTGAAGCATTTAGCTTTGAAAAACTCATTTGCTCTCCTTTTTCAATCTTTAAAATTTAACTATATCTTTTAATTATCTTTTAATTAATAATTAATAATTAATACGAATCTTAAAAAACAAAAAGCACAACTATTCAGCTTCCTAGCTGTTAATTGTGCTTCGATGCTTAAAAATAATAAGCCTCTATGCTTATTATCCTAATTTATTCAATTTTTATAATCTTAAAACTTTAACCTTAAAACCTTAACTATATAACTTTTGTATAAACCTTATTATAATTATCCCATCTTATGTATGTAATAATAATACAATTATAAATAATTATAATATAAATTTAGTCGTATTTTTCTTGGCTATATTGTGGTTTATTGGTTATTAATGGGAGTTATTTTATAATAATATAATAAAAAATACAAGTTCTAAGATTCTCTAGGAATATTAAAATTAAAATTAAAATCTTAATATTTTAAATTTCATTCAAAAAAAGCTCCACCTCTAACTGTAATGGGTCTTTTAAATATTTAAATTAATAAAAGTAAAAAGCCAAAAGTATAAGCTACTAAGACTATTTTTAATGTTATCACGCATATATAAAAACGCACATATAGAAAATTGTATTATTTCACTGTTTACAATATTAAAAAAATTGTTATTATTTGATTTTAATTATGCAAAGCTTAATTTATAAAGAAAAATTAAAATTTTTAGATTTTGAGAGTGTTTTTGAAATAGAAGTTTTTTTTAGAATGAGGAAAACTTTATCTATTCAATTATTAAATTTTAATAAAATTAGAGTGTTATGTCCGGTCTATATTTCTATAGAACAATTAAAAGAGAAAGTAAGATCGAAAAGTTCTTGGATTATAAAGAAATCTAATCTGTTAAGAATTAAATCTCAAATTGCTGAGAATAGGAATAATTTAGATATTAGCCAAATTTTATACCTTGGGAAAAAATATCCAGTAGAATTTATAGCAAAAAATAATTTTGATAAGCTTAAAATAAAAGAATTAAAAAATGGAAATCCACAACTCTTAAAAGATGTCTTAAAAAGATGGTATAAACTAGAGGCTCAAAAAATAATTATGCAAAGATATGATTTTTTTAAAAATAAGTTTTTAAAAAAGCCAACCATTATTAAGGTTAAAGAACAAAAGAAGAGATGGGGCACATGTAATTCTAATGGTAATATTTATTTTAATTGGAGAATTATTATGGCTCCAATTGAAATAGTTGATTATCTTTTAATTCATGAATTAAGTCATTTAGAAAACCCTAATCATTCTATAAATTTTTGG
>JACVJA010000123.1 GCA_015661035.1 Candidatus Calidifonticultor daggyaiensis
AAATGAAATTGTAAAAAATAAGAAAGAATTTAATAAAAGAAATAATTTATTTTTAGAAAATAATTTAACTTTTGCTCAACAAAATTTATCTTTTAATTTAAGAGATAATGCTCCTATTTTAGAAAACAAAATTTACTTTCCTATTGTTTATTCTGTTGATATACCTAGTGGAATTGACTCTGACAATGGAAAAATTTTAGGTGCTGCAATTAAGGCTGATAAAACAATTACTTTTGGGTGCAAAAAATTAGGCTTAAGTATGTATCCAGGTAGAGATTATGCCGGAGAAATAGTTGTAGCAGATATTGGAATCCCCAAAAAATATTATACAGATTATGAAAAAATTTATGAGTTAAATTTGGGTTTTGTAACTTCTAAAATTCCAAAAAGATTACCTTATACTTATAAGCATGCTGTTGGAAAATTATTAGTAATTGCTGGTTCTATTGGTTACACTGGAGCTGCTTCAATGACTTGTCTTGCTGCGCTTCGTAGTGGGGCAGGAATTGTAACATTAGTTTGTCCTTGGGATTTAAATGACATATTTGAGGTAAAATTAACTGAAGTTATGACTTATCCAGTAAAACAAACCGATACTATATCAATTCATTTAGATGCATATCCTGAGATTGAAAAGTTAAGCCAAAAATTTGATGCGATAGCAATTGGTCCCGGTATTTCAAGAAATCCAAGTACAATTTGCCTTATAAGGGAAATTTTAAAAAAAATTAAAAAACCTACTGTTTTAGATGCTGATGGATTACATGCTTTGTATGGACCAATGAATTTGAAAGAAGAAAATAATCTAGATTTATCACATATAGTAATCACTCCGCACTCTGGCGAATTAGCCTCAATTTTAGGAATGGAAAGAATAAATTTAGAAGAAAGATTAGAAAGAAACAAAGAAGTAGTGAAAAAATTTGGTTTTATATCTGTTTTAAAAGGTGCATCTACTATTATTACTGCTCCAGATAATGAAACTTTTATAAACCCCACGGGGAGCTGGGCTTTAGCAACTGCAGGAACTGGAGATATTTTAACAGGAATAATTGGAGCCTTTTTAGCTCAAGGTTTAGGCTTAAAAGAAGCTGCAGCTTGTGGAGTATTTATACATGGTCTTGCTTCAGATATTATATCTAAACGAACTAGTAAAACTGCGCAAATAGCAACAGATTTATTAGAAGGGTTAAAAGAGGTATTTTTAATTGTTGAAGACTACTTATATTAATATTATTAAGAATAATTTTAATTGTAATTATATTTTATGTTTAGTATATTTTATATTTATTTTTTATAATTATTACTATTTATAATTTTAATACTATTTATAATACTATTTATAATTGAAAATTTTTGAAAGGTTATAAAAATGCAAAATTTTGTTAATGATAATGAAATCCATTATTCTGATATTAATAATCCTGTTAATAATCCTATGAAAAATTCTGTGAATGACTCTAATGAAGAATTAACAGCAAGGGATATAATGTCAATAAAAGTAATTACTGTTGAACCCAATACTTCCATTGAAGAATTATCAGAAATTTTAATAAAAAATAAAATAAGTGGTGTTCCTGTTATCAATGAAAACCAAGAAATTGTCGGAATTGTTACAGAAGCAGATATTATTGTAAAAGACACTAATCTTCATTTTCCAAGATATTTTAAATTACTAGATGGTATTATTTATTTGGAAAGTTTAAATAAGTTTAGAGAGAATTTAAAAAAACATTTGGCTACAAAAGTTGAAGATATCATGACAAAAAAAGTTAAGACTATAACTCAAGATGTTCCTGTTAGCAAAATAGCTGAGATTATGTTAAAAAATAAAATTAATAGGTTGCCGGTTGTAGACAAAGAAAATAAAGTGATAGGTATTGTAACTCGTGCTGATATAGTAAAGTCTATGATAAAGTCTAAATAAAGTTTTTTTTAATATTATGTTTAAAATATGTTTAAAATAAATGCTAAAAATAAGCGTTTTACAAGAATTGAAATAAACCTTTCAAACTTAGCTGATAACATAAGGTTATTAAAAAGTTATTGCAGTCAGCCAAAAGTTAAAATTATGGCTGTTGTCAAATCGAATGCATATGGACATGGCCTTGTAGATATTTCAAAACATGCTGTAAAAAGTGGTGCTAATGCTTTAGGAGTAGCTTTAGCAGAAGATGCGTTAAAACTTAGGAAAGCTGGTATAAAAGTTCCTATTTTTATACTTGGTGAACCACCAATTGAAATTGTAAAAGATGCCATTAAGTATGGCTTTATTTTATGTTTAAATTCATGTCAAAAAGCAAAGCTTATTTCAGATATTTGTTCCAAATATGGTAAAAAGCTAGATGTTCATTTAAAAGTAGATACTGGAATGAATAGGGTTGGAATTAATTATAAAGATGCAGTGGAAGAAATTTTAGCTATAAATAACCTAAAAGGCTTAAAAGTTAAGGGTATTTTTACTCATTTTTCATGTGCCAGCGATCCTGACCCTTCTTATACTTTAATGCAGTGGAAAAGATTTCAAGCTGTTTTAGAAGAACTTCAAAATAGCAAGATTAATTCTAATAATAATTTCAATTTAAATGATAAGATAGTGCATTGTGCAAATAGTGCAGCATTTTTGCGTTTTAAAAATTTTCATTGCAATATGGTAAGACTTGGAATTTCTATATATGGCTTAAGTCCATTCTCTGCCGGCGCTGATAGTTGGCTCTCTGAAGAGGTTAAAGAAATTGTAATGAATTTAAAACCAATATTATGTTTAAAATCAAAAGTAGCCTTTGTAAAAAAAGTTAGCTCAGGACAATCTATTTCTTATGGAGCTACATTTACGACAAAAAGAGAAAGTATTATAGCAACTATTCCAATAGGCTATGCAGATGGTTATTCTAGACTTCTTTCAAATAAAGCATATGTTTTAATAAATGGGGGTTATGCGCCAGTAGTTGGCAATGTTACGATGGATCAGATTATGGTTGATGTTACAGATATTAAGAATAATGAAACTATTAAGGAAGGTACCGATGTAATATTAATTGGCAACAGCAGGGAGCTCAGCAATAGCTTAAGAAATGGTGGTAAAAATGGTGCAATTATTAATACTTTTTATAGCAGCAAACTAAATGAGCAAAATAACAAAATCAGCGCTGATTATCTTGCAAGCTTAATGGGAACTATAAATTATGAAGTTTTATGTATGCTAAAAGATAGAATACCTAGAATATATATCTATTAAGATTAACCTATTATAATTAATAAAAATAATTTAAAAACATTTAAAAATAATAAAAAAGCGGAGGTAAAATTTAATGAAAGTAACAGCATTTAATGGAAGTCCGCATGCTAAGGGCAACACATCAATTGCTATTAGTCTAGTTTTGGAGGAGCTTGAAAAAGAAAGTATAAACACAGAAATAGTACAAGTTGGTGGTCAAATAATTAGTCCTTGTAAAGTTTGTCTAAAATGCAGAAAAATAAAAGATGGCTATTGTCATGGTTACGAAAATGATTCTGAAGATATCTTAAATTACTGTTTGGATAAAATGTACGAATCAGATGGAATAATTATAGCTTCCCCTGTTTATTTTGGTTCAGTTACTCCTGAGATAAAAGCATTAATAGATAGAGCCGGATATGCTGCAAGAGCAATGGATTCCAAACCTTTAAAACGAAAAGTTTGTTCAGGAATTGCTGTAGTTAGAAGACAAGGTGCTTTAACAACGCTCGAACAGATAAATAATTTTTTTGCGCTAAATGAAGTTATAGTTCCTTATTCAACATATTGGAATATGGCTATTGGTCGTGAACCTGGCGAAATATTAAATGATAAAGAAGGAGTCTCAACATTAAAAAATTTAGGAACTAATATGGCATGGCTTCTTGGGAAGCTTTATGGTTAAATTTTTATTACTAAATTTTAATGTTAGTATTTATGTCGGTATTTATATATATTAGAGCTTATTAATTTAAATTAGAGTTTATTAACTTTTTCAATATACTTTTTTATATTAAACTTACTTTTTAAGTTGTTATAGCTCATGTATCTTATTTTCCCAAAGACTGGGCGGGTGGGCCATGCTCTGTCGTGTACACCGCCTATACTCCACGAAATGCCAGTATAACCGTTTGGATCTCTCCCATCAAGTTCATACCTATCATTAAGAAGGATTGCATATTCAAGTGCTTCTTCGGGGTGGCTTGTCCATTCTAATATTTTTTTTGCCCAATACATTCTCATATATCCATGCATTTTACCTGTTTTAACCATTTCAATTTGAGCGGCATTCCAAAGCTCATCATGAGTTTCAGCCATTTCAAGCTGGTCTAAGTTGTATATATATTTTCTATTATCAAACCTGTGCTCGTTTAAAGTATTTTGTGCCCAGATTGGAAAACTTTCAAAATTGTCATAGTTTAAGTTATAATTACAGAAATTATCTGAAAGTTCTTTTCTTATTATTAATTCTTCTAAAAAAGCATTAATGTTATTATTATAAAGATGATAATTATTATTTTTGTTATCTGGCTTAAGTTTTAATATTTCTAATGCTACTCTTTGGGCTGAAATTTGCCCAAAGTGTAAATATGGAGATAAATTTGACTGAAAGTCTTTTGAAGGATCATTTCTAAATTCGAAGTAATTTTTTAACTTGTTTTCTATAAACTCTTTTAAGGTATCTAATCCATTTTTACAACCGGGCTTAAAATACTTTGTAGGTTTTATTTTATTTGAAATTCTTAAATTTTTAATTAAATAGATTTCAATATCTTTATTGCTAATAAATTTATTAAATTTGTTGCTTTTAGTAGTTAAACTTTCATTAAAAGAATCTATATTTAAGTCTATTATAAAATCTAAATTTAAATTATTACCGCTGCTTAATTTATTATCTTTATTATTTTTATTATATTTATTACATTTATTATATTTATTATTATTATTATTATTTGTTAAATTTAGCTTTTTTAATTGTTTTTTATAATTATTTAAATCCGGATAGCTTTCTAAAAATTCAGGCAGCAACTTTTTAATTTTAGGCCTTATTGTATAAGCGGCATATTCTTGTTTTTCTGATGCTATCCAGCAAGGCACTATATTGTGAGCATCAACTTCGTAAAAATCTATATTTATAGCCTTTAAAACTTTTTCTTTCCATTCTTTTTTTATTTTTAAAGGGTCAAAGTCAGTAATTATACATTTTGCATTAAAAATTTTTATAATCTTTGGAATATTTATTTCAGGTCTACCCTTTAGCAAAATAAATTTTATCCCTAGTGACTTAGCTTTTTCTTTTAAATTTAGTAAGTTTGCAAACAAGAAGTGGTATTGTCTTAGACTCGCTTCTAAAAAATTTTCGACTAAATTAAAAACTATAATTATTGGTAATTTATACTCTATTGCTTTTTCAATTGCGTAAAATAGTGCCCAATTATCTTCTAATCTCTGGTCTCTGCTCATCCAATAAATTAAACTAGAATATTTTTTTCCAGTAATTATATTTTTTAAATTTGATTTTTTTAATTATATTATGCGTTTAGTGTTCAATCTCACATTTAAAAAATTT